>NZ_JBGONQ010000026.1:0-82040 GCF_041439145.1 Vibrio sp. 1F255
CATTACGTTAGACGGAATTTACGCTGAGCTTAGTGCTTAAGGTTCTGTCTATGAGTATGACATACCCTATGTGAAAAGGTTGTAGAAAAAGGGGGTTAAAAATCAGAGCTAACTCTAAAATTAATCATGTTGAACAGTGTGTGCGTACTCTACAATTACCTGATTTCCTTCAATATAAGCATTTTGGATCTCACCATCAACACTCATTCTACTTTTCAGGTAGACCACTTTAGGCCCCGATTCATTGACCTCTTTTAGCGAGGGGAATACATTCCTTGGTTCCAAATGAAGTAAACGACAAAAATGACTAATGAAAGACATGGTTAATGGCGTCTCCCCTCTTAGCACTCTTGAGAAATCAAGCTGGTTCATGCCTAGCTTTTTTGAAAACTCCATCTGCGTAATTCGCATTCTCGATTTTTGTGACATCCACGTTTGATACAACGCGTCTCTGTCTAGTTCTGTGAATTCCATACCGGCTCCTTTATATAATTCATACCAATCAATTGTCCGGTTTTTCATACATGGCGTGTCAGGGTTCGGTTAGTGGAAACCAAAGGTTTGGTTTTGATATGTGCACAATTGTTGTACAGAGCGAAGCGAAACAACCCAAAGTCATTCACTAAAACGATTAGAGCAATTGCTTTCTTTATTTATATCAATAATTTATACGTTAACGAACTAAACATATAGCAAGTTAATTTGTATCAAGAATTAAAAGTTCGAGATTGGCATTCCACATTTCAATCGATTGATTCGCATTTATAAAACTGGTTGGCTACATTTCGATTGCTCAAACGCACTTCTGGCAAACTATTTGAAAGAATAGGACGCAAAGCCACCGGTCTGTCGACAAATATTCTGTCTATGATAGCGGGGTCGCCACTTAATAGAATTTAAGTGTAAATGCATGCCGGGGTGTTCTCTTTTTTGTCGGCCAAATACAGTAAGGACAAATAATGAAACAACTCCAAAAAAAATCACTCATCGCGCTATCGCTTCTTAGCGTAAGCGGTGCAAGCTTCGGTCACGGTTATGTCTCGGCATACAACAATGGCGTAGCTGAGAGCCGTGTTGCCCTATGTAAGTTCCCTGCGAGTGATACGCAAGAGAAAAACACCAACTGTGGTGGTATCCAATACGAACCACAAAGTGTAGAAGGCCCTGAAGGCTTCCCAGAAGTTGGCCCTGCTGATGGGAAAATCGCCAGTGCGCAATCTTCTTTAGCAGCAGCACTAGACGAACAAAAGGCAGACCGCTGGGTTAAACGCCCTATCAAGTCTGGTTCTCAATACTTCGAGTGGACATTCACAGCTAACCACAAGACTCGCGATTGGAAATATTACATTACTCAACCCGACTGGAATCCAAACCAGCCGTTGGCTCGCAGCTCTTTTGACTTAACGCCATTCTGTGTTGTTGAAGGCAATATGGAACAGCCACCGATGCAAGTCAGTCACTTGTGTAATGTGCCAGAGCGTGAAGGTTATCAAGTGATCCTTGCGGTATGGGATGTGGGTGATACTGCAATGGCTTTCTACAACGTTATCGATGTGAAGTTTGATGGCGACGGCCCTATCATCCCGGATTGGGATCAAGGCGGTCAAATCAACCCAACACAAGACCTGAATGTTGGTGATGCTGTTTATACTCGCGTATTCGACCAATCCGGTGAGAACGCTTCATACAGCACTGAGCTTGTGATTGAAAGTACTGAGCAAGGCAAAGCCAATAACTGGTCTTACGCTCTTTCTTCTAAAATCAATCAAGAGCAGACGCAAATCAAAGCAGGTCAATTGAACGACCAAGGCGATTTTGCGCCAGTATACGGCACGAACCCTGTTTATCTAAAAGCAGGTTCTGGCTTTAACAGTGTGGAAATCGGCTACAAGATTGACACTCCAGAACCCGAGCTTGAGCTAGAAGTAACAGGCTTAGAATCAGAGTACATTATCGATGAGAGCCAACCTACTCAGCTTGACCTTACGCTAGCGGCAACAGGCGATATTCAAGCTGAGCTTACCGTGTACAACCATCACCGTGAAGCACTTGCCTCTCAGAAATCGGACCTAACAGACGGACAAGTTGAAGATATTCAACTGACTCTTTCTAAGTCTGAAGCTGGTCACCACATGCTTGTGGTTGTGACGAAAGATGACCAAGGTAACTTAGTGGATCAGAACACGCTTGATTTCCACCTAATGGACGAGCAAACACCGCCACCAGCAGGCGACTACGACTTCGTGTTCCCAGAAAGCATTGAGTCTTACACAGCAGGAACAAAGGTTCTAAGCAGCGATGGTGGCGTTTATCAGTGTAAAGAGTTCCCATACTCTGGCTACTGTGTTCAATGGGCTCCAACAGCAACTCAGTACGAACCAGGTGTCGGTTCACACTGGCAAAGTGCTTGGAACAAAGTGGACTAAGTACTCGCTAGATACTTACTTTGTATTGGGTGAGTTTTAGTCATCAACCAAACAAAAACGGATGCCCAAAGCATCCGTTTTCTTATTCTGTAACAGCTGAAGCATCAGTTATCAAAGTAGATAGTGGTCCGCCAACAGAGCGACAAACAAGATCATGAGATGATAGATGGAGAACTTAAAGGTCTTCATCGCCATATTAGGTTCGTCACGATATTTAAGTACCCAAGCGTGATAAACAAACCCGCCGTTGAGCACCAATGAAGCGCTCAAATATATCCAGCTACTCATGCCGACCAATACCGGCAATATACATACGATGCTTAGCAGCAAGGTATAGAGCAAAATAGAAGTCTTGGTGTATTCGATTCCGTGGGTCACAGGCAGCATGGGGATATTCACTTTGGCATACTCATCACGACGATGAATTGCCAACGCCCAGAAATGAGGAGG
Organism: Vibrio sp. 1F255; assembly: GCF_041439145.1. Lineage (NCBI taxonomy): Bacteria > Pseudomonadati > Pseudomonadota > Gammaproteobacteria > Vibrionales > Vibrionaceae > Vibrio > Vibrio sp. 1F255. The sequence goes on from NZ_JBGONQ010000026.1 coordinate 2,877, forward strand.
TGTCCAAATAAAGATGATCATCACCAACAACCAAGCATTTGAATGCAGTTCGTTGGTAACCGCCGTCCAGCCCAGTAACGGAGGCATTGCACCAGCGATCCCTGCTATCACAATGTTTTGCGGCGTTGCTCGCTTCAAGTACATGGTATAGATGACCGCATAGCCCAATAAACTTGCAAAGGTTAGCCAAGCCGTGAGTTGATTGACCCACACCACTAACGTAGCGAACCCAAATAAGCCGATACCTGCTGCAAAGCTAAACACACGCACACTACTCAGCTCACCGGATGGTAAAGGGCGTCGATTTGTTCGAGTCATCTGGCCGTCGATCTTTTTATCGATCAAATGGTTAAACGCAGCCGCTGAACCTGCCATTAACCCTATCCCAATCATTCCGAACAAAGTTTGTTGCAAAGGCAATCCATTCGGCACGGCCAAACACATCCCAACCAATGCTGTCAGCAACATCAAAGCCACCACTTTAGGCTTAGTCAGCGTTAAATAAACTTTCCAAGTGGCTTTGTTTTTTTCAGCCTTTTCGTTACTTAAAGTTATGTCATTATTGGCTGTTATCTTATGAGTTAAGGCTGCGTCTTGAGCCACCACTTCATACTGTGTTGACGTTCTACTGACCATGATTACCTCCTTGCAATACACTGTTCTTCACCACGCTCTCACTCGGTTTGCGTTGCCACACCACAAAATTGGTTACAACCATGCTGATGAGCAACATTGCTGCGACTAGGTTATGCAAAACCGCAACTGAGATTGGCAGGTGAAACCATACATTACTGATCCCAAGGCTGATTTGAGTAAACAACACTATTGCGACAATCATGCTCAGCTTTTGGTGAGGCACTTGACCAAACTTCCATAACTGGTACACGACCATCAGCACCGTTAATGTCGCCACAATAGCCCCGAACCTGTGCATGACATGTATGGTAAGCCTCGCGGGATACTCCAACACACCAAACTCATAGTTATCGTGTCCGTGTTGAGCAAAATCGAACGCATTTTTGAAATCGAGGTAGCTCATCCAGTTACCTTCACAAATAGGCAATTGGGTACACACCAAAGCGGCATAGTTTGACGATGTCCAACCACCAAGCAGTATCTGCCCAACCACAATGAGTAACCCAAACAACGCCCAAAATTTAAGTGTTGGAGAATAAGAAGCCTCGCCAAAACGGCTTTGGAATTGAGACAAACGGCAGTAGAGCAGACACAACAGTGACAGCAACGTGAAGCCCCCCATCAAATGCGCCATAACCACAACGGGCATCAACTTAAGAGTCACCGTCCACATTCCAAGCAAAGCCTGAAAAATCACAGTGGCAGAGATAAGTAATGGAAGACCAACTGGTGTGATGTTCTTTTTAATACACCAAGCTACAACGACAAAGATAAGCAACCCTAATGTTCCTGCAAAGTAGCGATGGATCATCTCTACCCACGCTTTGTCTGCTTCAAGAGATCGCTCTGGAAATTGCAGATTGGCTTGACTCACCGCTTGGGCATCAGACGGAACGGTAATCTTTCCATAGCACCCAGGCCAGTCAGGACAGCCAAGGCCAGCATCAGACAAACGGGTATAAGCACCGAGCACAATCACGGTAAGGGCTAACAAGATAGTTAATCTCATCATGTGCATGAGTAAATCAGGGGCTTTATTCTGCATCGTTTATCTCCCTATACTTATTCCCTTTTCACTAACAACACTCAGCATTAACGCAATCTGCTAAAGCTCATTAACTCAAGCTCATCAACTCAAGCTTATCAACTTAAGCTGATTAACTACCCAACTCGTGACAGCTTAAGTAGCTTTCTTAAATCATGAATCATACCTTTGGATTGCCCGACTAACTGCGACGGTTCCGACACGCTTTTGTACTCCATAACCAACTGTCCTAGCGGGTCAATAATGACAATGGAAGCCGGCGAAAACTCGGTGCTTAACTGATCACCACCAGCTAACAAAGATAAATCAGGCTTGTTGAGCGAACCCGACAACGAGTTACCTTCTGAGACGAAAACAACGGCGGTCACTCGCTCTTTGTTTTTCCCTAACGCTAAGTAGCTTTGATTCAAATAATGAAGCTGTTGTTCACACAAGCTTTCGCACTCCATCGGTGCGATATACCCCACAACCCAACCCTCTCCTGCCATGGGTACCGTTACGCCAAAATCCGCTAGTGTAATTCTTGGTTCTACCAATTCGCCTGAGTTAGTGACACCTGACGTATACCAATTCTGATCCAACACAGTTTTGGCGATAATGGCTGGCAAAGCGAAAATTAAAACGAGTCCGATTAATACCAAGCGTCCTTTAGTACGACGGCTTCTGAGCTCAGCCATGTTTGCCTCGGTAATTTCCCTGTTCACTTGTGCTTGAGATTTATCCATCCTTATTCCTCGTGATAGGTGTTGCTTTTAGGTACCGATAGCCAATCAACAACATCAAAAACAAAAGTACCGCAGCCATAACAAACCATTGAAATGAGTAACCAAAATGCTTCTCAGACCTCATCGCCGTTGGACGCCATAACATTTCATAGGGCCATGAATCTAAACTCTGAGGTTGGAAGACAAAGGGCAGCACTTCTTGTCCTGTATACTGTGATAACGCTGCTATGTTTAGGTTTTGGATTCTATTCGGTGTCGTATTTTCTAAACCCAACTCATGACTTAAAGGATTAATTGAGCGTGTATACAAGCGCCCTGACATTTTGGTTGGTACAGTGATACTTCCTAATTGCGGTAGTTCTCTTCTGTCATTACTTGCCGGAACAAACCCAAGATCGATCAACAACTGTTTTTCAGCCACTAAGGACTGGTTTCCATCTTCAAAGCGAACCTCACCCAACATGTAAATCACATACCCTACCGTTCCTTGGCTTATCTGGTTGTCTAACAAGAGCATCAAGCCGCTCGTATTGACTAATTCAACATCAGCCTTTAACCCGTTTAGGGTTTGAGGATTTAATGACTCTTGACCAGATAAATCCAGCTCTCGCAACTCAGAAATAACGACACCTAAAGGTTGTGACGAGAGATGTGCTCTCTCAGCTAATTGCTGTTCATAACGTAATTTCTCGTTACCACGATCGAGTTGCCACAAACCTAACTTGATTAAAGCGCCGACTGAAACCACAGTTAAAACAACCGCTATCCAAAAACCTTTACTGCGGAACTTGTGTTCATCATCAATCAATCGGTTTGGAGTTATCACTATGGCGTCATCTACCTTTGTTCTGTTATTTAAAGTCGTCTTGGTCGCTTTGCTGTTTTTTATCGCTTTCAATTTGATGAAAGGCCTAATCCAAATCACCTCGGGCAAACACAATGGAAAAAGGCTCAGTCACTTCTTGGGGCGTCGTGTCATGTGGTCAGCCGTTGTCGTGCTACTTTTATTACTTGCTCTGGGATCAGGAGTGATAACTCCCAACCCTCGCCCCTATTAATCCCCTATAGGCTCAATCGTTAAAGTACATAAACAAACACAAACAGGCCCAACCAAACCACATCAACAAAGTGCCAATACCAACTGCCCGCTTGGAACGCAAAGTGGTCTTTCGGAGTGAAGTGGTCTTTCGCAACCCTTGCCAGCAACACAATCAAAAAGATCGTCCCTAAACAGACATGTAAGCCATGAAACCCAGTAAGCAAAAAGAAGGTATTACCGTAGATGCCAGACTGAAGTGTCAGCCCCATCTCTTGATAAGCGTGAAGATACTCTTCAACTTGGAAGAACAGGAAGAAGCCAGCCAGAACAATGGTTATCTCCAACCACACGATCAAAGCCATACGCTTATTTTGTTCAAGACTGATATGTGCCATGTGCAGCGTCACAGAGGAAAGCAGCAGAATAATGGTGTTCTTAAGCGGGATACCTTGCCAAGGCATGGCTTGTGTCGTTACGCCATCAGGGGTCGTCGTTAGTGGCCAAATTGATTGGAACATCGGCCACAATACTTCATGGGTCATTTCATTATTGCCCGCACCACCAATCCAAGGCACAGAAATCATTCGAGCATAGAAAAGCGCGCCAAAGAAAGCGCCAAAGAACATGATTTCGGAAAAGATGAACCAACTCATTCCTTGTCTAAAAGAACGAGAAATCTGCTCAGAATAGAGACCACTCAATGATTCTGTGATCACATTGCTAAACCAACCTGCGAGCATGTAAAGCAGCACAGCAAACCCGACTAACAACACCGCTTTGCCAAACACACCACCTGCGGCGTCGGTACCCATGTTTTGCACCGTCAAGCCAGCGCCAACCGCGACCAAAAACAGTGCTACAGCACCCACCAATGGCCAGTGGCTTTGATGTGGAACGAAATAAACTTCCTTTTTAGAACTCATCGCTCAACTCCTTATGTTGATACTGGTTCTGTAAATTCCTAGTTACTTGCGAGTACGTTAGGCTCAGATTTATTGGCCGCAGCACCCACCTCATTCGTGATATTGAATAATGTGTAAGAGAGCGTCAGCGTATGTATCGATTCTGGAATATCTGGCTCAATGTAAAATATCAAACCCATTTCTGCGCTCTTGTGCCCGTCCAATGGCTGCTGATTAAAGCAAAAGCATTCCATCTTATTGAAGTAGGTTGCCCCCATACCTGGAGAAACCGACGGTACGGCTTGGCCAACCAATGAGGCTCCAGAAAGGTTTTTGGCAATGTAGTTAGTTTGAACCACCTCACCAGGATGAACCTCTAACACTCGAACTTCAGGCGAAAACTGCCATGGCATATCTGGCTTGATGTGGGACATGAATTCGACTCGAACCGTACGAGAGTAGTCTGGCTGCATTCCCTGAGGTTGCACCGCTGAAACAGTATTAGTTTTGCCATTGATGCCTAAGGCCTCACACATGACATCGTAGAGCGGCACCAAAGCGAAACCGAAGCAAAACATCGCAACCACGCTCAACACCAAGTAGCCCGTCAGCTTTTTGGTCGATCGCTTATTAGACAGGCGCTTAGGTTGTTTTTTATCTTGATTGGGATCGCTTTGCTTATCACTCATGGTTCTGCCCTCTAATCCACTTTCGGCGGATGGGTAAAGGTGTGGTGAGGCGCAGGGCTTGGTACTGTCCATTCAAGACCTTCAGCTCTATCCCAAGGCTTACTTGGCGCAGGCTCTCCCCCTCTTACGCACTTAATCGCTAGCCATAAGAAAATTAGCTGAGACAACCCAAACGCAAAACCACCAATCGACACGACTTGGTTAACGTCAGCAAACTGAATCGCATAATCAGGAATACGACGCGGCATACCCGCTAACCCTAAAAAGTGCATCGGGAAAAACAGTACATTAACTGAAATCACCGACGTCCAGAAATGCCACAGGCTGAGCTTGTGGTCGTACATATGTCCGGTCCACTTAGGCAGCCAATAATAGGCAGCAGCCATAATCGAGAACACGGCACCGGTTACCAGAACATAATGGAAGTGAGCCACAACAAAATAAGTATCGTGGTATTGGAAATCAGCTGGCACGATAGCGAGCATCAATCCAGATAACCCGCCAATCGTAAACAAAACAATGAAGGCAATCGCAAACAGCATTGGTGTTTCAAAGGTCAAAGCACCGCGCCACATGGTCGCCACCCAGTTGAAGACTTTCACACCGGTCGGCACCGCTATCAACATGGTGCAATACATGAAGAACAGTTCGGCAAATACTGGCATACCCGTGGTGAACATGTGGTGTGCCCAAACCAAAAATGACAACAGTGCGATACTACAGGTCGCATAAACCATCGAGTGATAACCAAACAGGCGCTTACCACTGAATGCAGGGATGATGGCTGAGACAATACCAAAAGACGGCAAGATCATGATGTACACTTCGGGGTGCCCAAAGAACCAGAATATGTGCTGGAACATGACGGGATCACCACCACCAGCGGCATCAAAGAAACTAGTCCCAAAATATTTGTCAGTCAGTACCATGGTCACCGCACCCGCGAGCACGGGCATCACGGCTATCAGCAAGAAAGCGGTAATTAACCAAGTCCATACGAACATCGGTAGCTTGAACCAAGTCATGCCCGGTGCGCGCATGTTCACTATGGTTACGATGACGTTAATCGCCCCCATGATCGAACTGATCCCCATAATATGAACTGAGAATACGAATAGCGCGGTACTGTCTGGGCCATAAGTTGTCGAGAGTGGCGCGTAGAAGGTCCAACCAAAGCTCGGGCCGCCACCCTCTGTAAACAAAGATCCGATTAAGATTAGAAACGCAAAAGGCAAGATCCAGAAACTGAAGTTGTTCATTCTCGGCAGCGCCATATCTGGTGCACCGATCATCATCGGAATCATCCAGTTAGCCAAACCCGTAAATGCAGGCATTACGGCACCGAATACCATGATTAAACCATGGACTGTAGTCATCTGATTGAAGAAATCTGGCTCAACGAGTTGCAAACCCGGTTGGAACAGCTCCGCACGGATCACCATCGCCATTGCGCCGCCCGTTAAGAACATTGCAAAGCTGAACCACAAATAAAGTGTACCAATGTCTTTATGATTGGTTGAATACAGCCAACGAGCCCAGCCTTTAGGTGCCGCATGTGAATCGTGATCATCAACAGGCAAATCATTATTGCCCAAGGTGCCTTCCGCAGAATGGCTCAGTACTTGATCTTCTGCTGGAGCCGATTTCACCGGCTTATTGATTGGTGAACTCATAACTGATCCTTAGCATCATTTTGTGCATCATCCGTTGAGCTTTCAGAACTGCCTTCTTGCTTCGCCTTATAAGCGTTGATATCTGAGGCCTGAACAATATCGCCGGTATCATTACCCCAAGCGTTTCGTTGATAAGTTACTACCGCTGCGACCTCTTTCTCGGTTAACTGATTATCGAATGCTTGCATCGCCGTACCGCCACGACCATAAACAATTGTGTCGATATGAACATCCACATCACCAAGGGCAATAGGACTTCCTTTGATGGCAGGGAATGCTCCAGGAATGCCCTCACCGTTTGCTTGGTGACAAACCGCACATCGAGTTTTGTAAACCTCTTCACCGATGGTATTCAACTCCGCCAAGGAAAGTGACGCACCTAATGCATCTTTTGCGGCTTGTTGTTCGGCTATCGCTAACTCTTTCTGCTCCGCTAGCCATGCGTCAAACTCATCTTCTTCCATGGCATGCACCACGATCGGCATGAAACCATGGGCACGACCACACAACTCTGCACACTGCCCTCGGTAAACACCAGGCTCATCTATCTTAGTCCAAGCCTCATTAATAAAGCCCGGAATGGTATCTTTCTTAACGGCGAATGCTGGCACCCACCATGAGTGAATCACATCATCGGAAGTCATCAAGAAACGGACTTTACGGTCAACAGGCAGTACCAGCGGCTTATCAACTTCTAGCAGGTAATGCGCGCCTTTCACTTCGAGGCCTTCAATCTCTTTGTCACTGGTCGCTAGAAGGCTGTAAAACTCGACGTCTTCACCAAAATAGCTGTAATGCCATTTCCATTGTGACCCGGTGATTTTAACGGTCAGATCTGACTGGGAGGTATCTTCCATCGCTATTAAGGTTTTGGTGGCGGGTATCGCCATAGCGATGAGAATGATGATAGGGATGATGGTCCAAAGAATTTCGACTTTCGTGCTTTCGTGAAAATGGGCAGCAACTGCGCCCTTCGATTTCCTGTGCCTCAAAATCGAATAAAACATCACACCAAAAACAACAAAGGCAATCGCACAACAGATGTAGAAAATCAGCATATGAAGTTCATACACCTTACCACTGATCTCAGTGACGCCTTGAGTCATGTTGTAATCACTGCTAGCGTGCACTAAAGGCGATACTAAAAGCACAACAAAACTCTTCAAAAGCCACGCTAGCCTAACCAGTAATCTTTTCAAAAGATCTCTCCTTGTCCTTCCTAATTGGATACTTGCGACCTAAATGTCGTTGCGAACTGGACAACATTCATTGTTATTCCGGCTACACATGAAAAGGCTGAATCTCAATCTACAACTCACATGGAACTAGCCTGTGAGCAGGCTACTGACCTCATATAAACCCAAGAACTAATACGGTTCAAAAGCGTTGGAGGTTTCCATGAAAGATTCAAAAACGGCGAATTTGTTAAATTTTGTTATATTTATGTAAAAGGCTAGTTAGTGATATCCAATTATTCAAGGTAAGTTTACTTACTAAACAGTCAATTATTTGAAGTGGCTTAATCTACGTGCCCTCTTGCCGTTGGAATTTATTTTATATCGAGTTTTACGATTGCTTTCATGGAAATGAGAATTAATATCACTTAAATTAAATCAACGGTAAGTCATACAGACATTAATAGGTTTAGTGATTATGCAAGATGCAATGAATTGGTTAGCGAGAGACCCAGATCCAAGAACTCGTGAAGAACTTCAACACCTCATCGATGAGGGAATGCACGACGAACTTGAAGACCGCTTTACTCAACGATTAGAGTTCGGAACGGCAGGACTTAGAGGCAAAGTTGGATGCGGCCCAAATCGAATGAACCGTTTAGTCATACAGGAAACAGCAACCGGGCTCGGCCACTACTTAATCGAACATGTCGCTAATGCGACCATTCGCGGTGTGGTCGTCGGTTATGACGGCCGTTTAGATTCAAAGCAGTTCGCGATTGATACCGCTTCCGTACTCACGGCTTTAGGCATTAAGGTTTATCTAACCTCGAACGTCGCGGCGACCCCTATCGTTGCCTTTGGTATTGAGCACTTCAACGCCGCAGCTGCCGTTGTGGTGACGGCCAGCCACAACCCACCGGAATACAATGGTTTCAAAGTGTACTGGGAGAATGGCGCTCAAATCATTCCTCCTCACGATGCGGGTATTGCCGCTGAAATCGATATCGCATCGACCAAGCCGCTCCCTTTAATGAGCCTAAGTGACGCTGAGACGCAAGGTAAGTTGGTGTGGTTAACTGAAGGCTATTATCAAACGTACCGCGCTGCGATCAATCAGAGCCCATACGTGAGTGACGAGATCGAATCGGCGAACACCACCATCACCTATACCGCAATGCATGGTGTCGGCGCACAAATGGCCGAGGATCTACTTCACGATTCTGGTTTCCATAAGGTGTTCAGCGTCGCCGAGCAAAGAGAGCCCGATGGTAACTTCCCGACCGTCAACTTCCCGAATCCGGAAGAAAAAGGCGCGATGGATCTGGTGGTTAACTTAGCAAAAAGTGTCGATGCCGACATTGCTTGTGCCAACGATCCAGATGCAGACCGATTTGCGGTTGCAGTGAGAACAGATGATGGCTCATACAAAATGCTAACAGGTGACCAAGTCGGCGTGCTATTCGCTCATTATCTACTCTCAAAGCCACATACCAAAAACCAATTAGTTGGTAACAGTATCGTATCTTCAACATTGCTTGAAAAAGTAGCTCAATCCCACGGGGCGACTTATTTCCAAACGCTGACAGGTTTTAAATGGTTAGCGAATATTGGCATGCAATTGGAAAATGATCAGAACGACTTCTTGTTCGCCTATGAAGAAGCATTAGGCTACACAATTGGTACTCAAGTACGAGACAAAGATGGGCTGTCTGCTATTGTCGTGTTTGCTCAATTGGTTGAGGAGTTAAAATCTCAAGGTCGAACAGTTTGGGATCTTCTCGCTCAAATTTCATTTGAACATGGGGTTCATACCAACGCTCAGCGAAGTATTGCACTAGACCCAGATTCACCATCGATTGGTTCTAAGCTCCGCTCGGCACAGCCTAAAGCAATCAACGGTGTCGCTATCTCTGTAATTGAAGATTTGCAGTCTTCTTTACGCTTCGTCATTGGAGGCAATACTGAAGCCATTAACCTGCCTGCAAGTGACGTACTCATCTATCATCTCGAAGATGGTTCACGCATTATCGTAAGACCTTCCGGTACTGAGCCAAAAGTTAAGATCTACTATGAGACGGTGACAAAATTTGAAGGGACAGAAACCTACGAAGACACTCGCCTGCGCGGTGAGAAGTACATGGAGAAACTGATTGAACAACACCAACAAGAGTTGAATTCATAGCGATTTAGCGCGTTCAACATGTAACGGTTAAATATAAAAAATGGACGCTCGTAGCGTCCATTTTTGTCTCAGCGGCTAACCACGAGAAGATGTCTGATTTGATTCGTCTACGAAGTAAAGAAAGAAGACAACATCCAGATAGCTAACACGATGAAAACTCCGCCCATGACTTTCTGTTGATAGGTACGAAACTTCGCGTTTTCTACGAGAGATTTACCAATCGTACCCACTAACGCCACCAGCAAAAAGTTAAACGTTAAGCCGAGAACATTCAGTAATAAACCCAGAACAAGCATCTGCTGACCGGAAGTCGCTTCAATATTCGTCGACACAAACTGAGGCAGAAACATCACAAAGAAAACCAACGCTTTAGGGTTAAGCAGGTTACTAATCAATGCTCTTTGATAGTAGGCTTTTGCTGCAAAGTTATCGCTTAACTCAGGCGCGTTACCCTGCTCTGTTCGCAGGCAGTCCCATCCCATCTTCAACAAGTACGCGCCGCCTAACAAATGTAGAGCTTTAAGCGCTATTGGGCTCATTGCGATCAACGCTGATACACCCATAGCCGCTAATACTGTCAGAATGATTCCAGAAGTCGCATTACCTAGGCTTGCAAACACGCCGACCTTACGGCCATAGCTCATGCTTGAACTCGCAATCAGTAACATATCAGGGCCAGGTAAAAGAAGAAGTGCAACAACGGCAGTCAGGTAGACAGGTAAAATGGTTAAGTCGATCATGAGGGTCAGCATTAATAAAAACGGAGGCGGATTTTATATCAATTACCAACACCCTTCCAGATGCAATCAGTTGTTCGACGTTTATTTAATCGAATTAAAAACCAACATTAAGCGACAAAGCCAATTTATTAACTAAATAGAAAAGACTAATTAACTTGCTACCCATTCGATCTCAATCAATGTCGTATCGCCACACTTTAGGCGACCAAGGAAGATATCACCTCGATGCACCTCACCAACACCTTTTGGCGTACCTGTCATCACAACATCGCCGTCTAGTAAGGTGGTATAAGAAGACAGCTCTTCTAGGATAGTTTTTGGAGAGTAAAGCATCTGCTCAACATGTCCTTTCTGAACACGAACACAGTTAATAAACAACTCTAGGTTTAAGTCTGCAAGGTCTAAGTTATCAATTGGAACAAAGCGACTAAATACGGCTGAGCCATCAAAAGCTTTGGCGCGTTCCCAAGGTAAGCCATTCGCTTTTAAGCTACTTTGCAACTCACGCTTGGTGAGGTCTAACCCTAAGCCCACGGCTGAGTATTGGCCATTTTCAACGATAAAGCAGATTTCAGCTTCATAGTGCAGTGCTTCTTGATGAAACGAAGAAAGAGAGGAAGTCACGCTGGTGCTTGGTTTATTAAACACCACCATAGAGTCAGGAATCGCATTGTTAAGTTCTTCAATGTGATCGACATAGTTACGCCCAACACACAGTACTTTTGTTGGGGTTGCTGTTCGTTTCGACTTCATCAATTGTTTCTGATCTACAACGCTGCTCATAGTTTATCCCTGAACTATTTTTAGAGAGCAGAGTTTAGCGCATCATAAAATGAGAGTCTTCGACAAGATGGTTACCAATATCTAAATTCTGATCTTTAGCTCAATTCATTGATTTGAATGCTTTTAGGTAAATATCGGTGTATACCTCGACCGACCCAGCAGGAATAGAGTCATCGGCTTACATAAATTAGAGAAAATGAAACTAAAGTAGGCAGTTAAATTTGAAGAGCATTAAAACGAAAGAAGCCCTCTCAAACCAAAGGCTTGAGAGGGCTTAGCATGGTGTCTAGGACAGTATCCTAAAAGGTAAACTTAAGGAGTAAACACTATGCTAAATAAGTCTGCGACTTATAGGTAGTAACGAGCACCAAGTAGCCACTGGTCATCAGCTTTTTCTTTGTACACGCCAGAACCTTGTAGGTCGAACTGGTAACCAGCAAAGCCTACGAACTGAGATGTGAAGTTGTATTCAGCTTGTAGAGCTGAAGTGCTGTATACAGTTTCGCTGTTCTTGTCGTCTTCTACCGCTTCGTAGTTAACGCTTAAGTTCAGACTGTTAGAAAGTGCGTAAGAAGCAAGTAATTCAACTGCAACTGTCTCTTCTAAAGCAACACCAGCGCTTGAGTTCATGTAGTTATTCATAGCATAAACACCAGCTAAGAATAGACCTTCAGAACCGTAAGAACCGTAAGTAGCACTCACTACGTTAGAATCAGCAGTTTTAGAACCACCGCCAATGTTACCAAATGTAACGTCACCAGTGTTGTATGCGTAGTTTGCTGTGAAATCAGCAATTGCGTAGTTCAATGCAATTTGAGCACGGTTACCGTATTTGTTTGTGTTTGTATCTGAAACTTTATCAGTCTTGCGGCCTTGCCATGCAACACCTACGTTTAGAGAACCAGCGTTACCAAAATCGATAGCATTGCCGTAACTCACCATCTCTTCAGCACGACCAGTACCTAGATTACCGTGATCGTCGTAGATGAAGTCATTCGCAAATGCGATTGGCATATCTGCTACACCAGCAACGTTGTAGTAAGGTGCCCATTGAGTACCTACTGCTGCACGGCCATAATCGTCGTGAGAAAGGCCAACGTAACCAAGACGAGTTGTGAATGACTGATCACCACCGTCTAGCATGTTTAGCGCCCATTCACCTTTAGCATCAGCAGTAAAGCCGTTACCAAGTTCATGAGTTGCACCGAAGTTGATACGTGGAGAAACAGTTTCTACACCGATGTCGTCGCTGTTAAGGCGGTCATCGCTGTTTACATCACCAACTGCAACTGAAACGTGGCCGCCAACAGAGAATGTTGTGCCGTCTTCGTTGTAAAGTTCTACTGCAACTGCCTGTGTACCAAATACTGCACCAGAAATTGCTAGCGCTAAAAGTTTCTTATTCATTGTCATATCCATTATGTAACTGGGTGAGTTATTCACTAACAACCTCGTGCTTACGGAGAAGTTGTTACCTGCATTTAACAAGTAGGCAAACACTAATATACGAATGACAAAAAAGTTGCATTAAAATATATAAAATAAAAAAAATCGCACTATAAAAAACAAAAATACCTTTTAAAACAGTTGATTAACACGACAATTGCTGGGATCTCCTTTCATTCTTTGAGATAAATACTTTGATTATTTTTGATTTTATAATCACTAAAAAAGCATTAAAAATCTAAACCCAAGGTAACTCATCAGACCATCGAGAGGCTCGCCTTTGTCTTTGAAACATTTTGTAACACGTAGAGCTCAGCTGAAATATTTAGCTTTGTGAAACAAATCCCAATATGAGCTAGGAAAAATCGTTCAATAGAAAGTTCATTAGAGAAAAACAAAAAAAGGGCAACCAATCAGCGACTGGTTGCCCTTCATAACTCATCATTGAACTCTTATTTGAAGCAAACCTCAGCCCAACGAGCTAAACCTGCAGTTACTGAACCGAAGTAATTACCACTCACAATCGGTACATTCGGCACAGCTTGTTGTACGGCTTCACGAAGTATCGGTGAACGAGCGGAACCACCCGTCATGTAGATTACGTCTGGCTTTTTCTGGCCTTGTTGAATCGCTTCTTTAACCAACTCAATCATCTTAGACTTTGGTGTTTCAATCGCTTCAACCATCTGTTCGACTGAGATATCTACCTCGACCAGTTCAGAGGCAACATTAATCGCAGCACGATATTGAGGGGATTCTGCCAGCGCAATCTTGGCCTCTTCCGCTCTACGCACAATACCGTAACCCAAAGTGTCGTGATAAACCTTCATCAAACGTTCTAGCTTTTGAGGCTCTGACGCTTCTTTACGAAGTAATTTTAATGCCGCTAGGTTTTCTCTTGAATAGAAGTTCTTTTGAGCTTCAACATTATTAATCGCAATTGGGTTCCAGAATTGAGTCAGTGGCATATCAATACCCGAAATGCCTTTGCTGCCCATACCAAAAGGTGACATCAGTTGTTTGAATGCAAGATAGATATCGAGGTCATTCCCCCCTACCCTTTGCCCACTGTGTGCCAACAAGCTCTGGGTACGATCCGCTTTACCAGACCACGTTGGTCCCATTTCTAATAATGAGCAATCGGTGGTACCACCGCCAATATCAACAACCAATACTGTTTGGTTTTCAGTTAATGTGCTTTCGTAATCAAGGCCTGCGGCTACGGGCTCAAATTGAAAAGCGATATCAAGGAAACCGGCACGCTTAGCTGCGCGAGACAGTATGTCTTCAGCTTGTCTGTTCGCCTCTTCACCACCTCGACCGTGGAAGTTAATTGGTCGGCCGATAACAGCTTGCTTGATCTGCTCTTGAGTCGTGAGTTCGGCTTGATTCTTGATATTTGCCATCATGGCGCACACTAAATCTTCGAAAAAGCTCACCTGCACATCATGCAGTCCACTCGCGCCAAGGAAAGATTTAGGGGACTTAACATAATAAACATCGCGAGGGTCTTCTAAATATAAGTCCAACGCAGCCTGACCAAATGCCATGTCTTCTGGCACTAAGTCGATACTCTCTTCTCTGTTCAGCGCAATCGCACGTCGTAGTACTTGCTCACCGATCGCATCACTCGGCTTGATATTCAAGTGGCGGAATAGATGTTCAGAAACACTCTCACGAGTAGGCGCAAACACGGTTGAGGGAATATAGTGGTTGTTACCTTCTAGCGGTAACAGGCTTGGCTCTCCATTAACCATCGCCGCGACAGAACAGTTCGCTGTTCCATAATCAAATCCAATAAACATAATATCCCCCCACTCAACAAAAGGGGCGAGATGCTACATGAAAAGCCTAAAAATTACGAGGTCATTTCTAAATTTAACTGAGTAATTTCTTAGCTTAACGGCTCTTCAAGAAGAAACAAATATGCTACATTTCAGCCCAAATGAATCACAGGTTAGAGAAATGAAAACACCTTGCCGAGCGGCTTGTAAAAATAATGGCGGAATGTGTAGTGGCTGCTTTCGAACAATGGATGAAATTATAGGTTGGAAAGGCTTATCTGAAGAAGAGCAAACGTCGGTTATGGATAATCTTAGTGGCGCGAGTTCGACTCACCAATGTCCACAGTGTAATGAGCCAGCTCAATGCGATATCAGTGCGGGCAAAGAGACGTGTTGGTGTTTTGAGTTAGAAAAACGAGATACTAGCGATATTCCAAAGGCTGGAGTTTGTATGTGTCGTAAGTGCTTGTCTGCCCTGCCCGTTCAGTAGTTTAGAGCCCATTTAGTAAGTTACTGGATAGCAAGTTACTAGCCAGTTCAACATAGACAAAAAAAGCGAGAGGTTGTTTTCTCGCTTCAAAATACTGAGATTAAATTTCGACCTAATCGTTACCTGGTTAGTGTCTACTTCACTTTTGCAACCAGCGCAGGCTGAGAAAACTGGATACCATTCCAGCCATGAACCATAAAGTTACGAATATTTTGATGGTCGCTGTTCTCAGGAAAACCTAGCACGTCGTTACGATAAAATTGACCAAAACAAGCAAGTGTTTGCTCTGCTGATAGGCCTTGCTCTAAACCAAAAGCAAAAATCTTACACGAACCATTATTCTGCCCTGCAGCGTTCACTACCTCACCATTGCGAAATTCGCGCTCAGAAAAATCATAGTGAGCTTCGATCACTTGCATTGTATCTTCAAATTGCACGGCCTCTGGGGTTTCAGCCAGAGTATTCAATAAGGTTTCCAGTTCCATTTACTATTTCTCCATCAAGTATATATCTGTCAGCAGTGTATCTTGTTTTACGACAAGAGTAAGCCGTTGTTTACTTGAGATAGCGATTCACTTTTTTGTTGTACGCTGCTAATTACTTCAATGAAACTAATGACATAGTTTTATCAGGGCGTTATATTATTTTATCAAACGATTAACATTGTTCAGTAACGAATATGCATAAAGATAAAAACTTAGAACTGTTCAGATACCTAAAGCCAGGTACAAAAACAGCAGGTGTATTGGAATTTGGCCCAGACGACTCAATCCAGATCAGTACACTTTATATCGGACACAAAGAAGATCAGTACCTCATCCTAGAGCTTACGCAAAAAGCGACAGAAGCACTGACGCTGAGAAAGCTCACAAACGTTGATATTATTGTTCGTGCGATTACCGACACCGAACTTGGGCACATTGTCGCGTTCAAAACCAATGTACTGGCTCATATCACCTCTCCAGCACATCTAATCTTCCTTCGCCCACCCTCAAACTTTGCAACCAAGCCTATTCGTGAACACGAAAGGTATAAAGTACGTCTCAGCTGTGAAGTCACTTTTGATACCTTGTCGCTGGATGCCACACTAGTCGACTTTTCAGCGTCAGGGTGCGGTATCTATCTTACCCAGCAATCAGATATTGATGTCGGCTGGAAGATAAAAGTCAATTCTGACTTAAATGAGTACTTAGATGACGATCTTGTCTACA
This sequence comes from Vibrio sp. 1F255, assembly GCF_041439145.1. NCBI lineage: Bacteria > Pseudomonadati > Pseudomonadota > Gammaproteobacteria > Vibrionales > Vibrionaceae > Vibrio > Vibrio sp. 1F255. The sequence continues at coordinate 19,400 of NZ_JBGONQ010000026.1, forward strand.
AGGTGGTAAGTAAGAAAAGGCAAAGACAAGGCTGGCTGCTAGGTATCCAATTCCCTGAACACCTAGATATGAGTGATGAGTTGAAAACGCTGCTATTGGAACAAGCCTTTGTCGCTGGCTCGATATAAAGGCAGAAAATTAGTTACTTCTCTTCAACAGACTCCATTAAAGAGCACTAAGTTAAAGCCTAGTGCTCTGTGTCATTCCAGTATGAGTTTTTGAAATGAACAAACGCTTGGTGGAGCGACTCTTCTTTAATCGGCTTTACAATCACGTAATTCGCCCCTGCGGCCATAAAGCTGTCTCTAGTTGACTCTTGAGCATCAGCGGTACACGCATAAATAGGGGCTGACACACCAATCTCACCTCTTAGCTGCTGAGTGGTTTCAACACCACCGAGATTAGGGAGTTGGTTATCCATCAAGATCAAGTCATAGGTAATCGTCTTAGCCATCTCAATCGCTTCTAAGCCATCTTTTACCCAGGTGACGACCATGCCATATTTCTTACAGAAAGCCTGAGCAATAAAGGCGTTGGTGTGATTGTCTTCCACCAGCAACACATTCAAAGGTCGACTAAACAACGCCTCTGGCTCAACCTCAGCTTGTTGCTTAGCATCGACTAATAGCGGCTTGGCGTGTACGACTACAGGAATTTCTATCGTGAACTCTGAGCCTTGACCTATCACGCTGCGGACTTGAATGTCCCCTTCCAGCATATCGACCAGATTTTTTACAATTGTAAGTCCTAAACCAGTGCCACCATATTCACGAGTGGTGGTCTCTTCGGCTTGAACAAAGGGTTCAAAAACAGCATCAATTTTGCTTTCATCAATACCAATGCCAGAATCTTTCACTCGAACGATCAAGCTGGCGTGATCGGAGTTAAAGATACTCTCGAGCTCAAAGCTGACGGAGATACCGCCTTGATGAGTGAATTTAAAAGCATTACTCAACAGATTAAACATGATCTGATTGAGGCGTACTTGGTCGGTATTGATTTCAATGTCATCAACCAAGTGATTCACAATGGTAAATTCGACGGATTTATCTTCACACAGCGGTCGATAGATGCTGTCTAAGGTATTAACTAACTCCCCTAAACGGAAGTCTTTCTTTTGAATATTAAACTGCCCTTGCTCAATCTTTGAGAAGTCCAAGATATCGTTAAGTACCGCCAGTAAATGTTCCGCACTATTACACAGTACATCCACCTGCTCGCGATTATCTTCATTGTGCATAGAGCGCTTGAGCAGCTGAGACACACCGAGAATACCGTTGAGCGGCGTGCGAATCTCATGACTCATCTTAGCTAAGAAGTCTGCTCGCACATTCGCAAGATGCTCAGCTTCTTCTCTTGCTCGATCAGCCTGTCTTTCCGCCTCGATTAGCTTAGTAATATCTTGCCCTTGTACCACCACTCCTGTGATGCCGTGTTCCACGCGAATAGCAGACATGTTCCAACGAAACACCTTTTCACCAATGGGTACGTTAATACCCGTCAGTTTAGAACCCTGAACCACCATTTGAATATTAGGCAGCATTCGCTGCTCAAACTCTTGGGCAATTGGACCATAATTGTCATCAGCATCGAACAACGCCATGCGAGCGGCGGGGTTCATCTGAATCAAATCGCCTTTTTCAGACCAAACTAAGATAGGCGAATGAGCAAAGTTAAAGAGATCTTGGAATTTTTGATTCTGTTCAGATAAGCGCTCAAAGGTGTCTTCAAGAGTACAACCAATATGATGAAATTCGAAAATGTTAGAGCCATCGAACTTGTTGTACTCTTCGCTAGCACTTGCCGAACGAGTAAAGTCCATTAGCTTATCAAGCTCGGCTGAGACTCTCTTTTGAATCCAAGTTCGAGCAAAAAAAGACATCAATATGATCACCACAATCACCACGATGATCGCACGCTGATAATTCTCTTCTAACGCAATGAAATTATTATTTTTTTGAACAGCTCGAATGATTAAAGGAGTTTCAACAGCACTAATCTTAATGGTTGCGATGGTAACGAAATGACGCGGCAACTGTTCGTACATTTGGTAATTGAGGATGTCAGTAATGGTGTAGCTTTCATCACCACTGAATGTCGATGTCACCGGTGTACCGTGCGCTTCAATCACGATATTTTCGCTATTACTGCCCTGTTGGATTGACTCAGCCAAAGAGAAGTTGTTGTCAAGCACAATGGCGATATAGAGTTGACCAAGGACTTCCCCAGTAGCGTTATCAACAATAGGGGTACGGCGAGCCAACAAGTGACGCTTACCTATATCTGTCCTCAGTTTAATAAAATGCCAATTACTGCTGAACGAAACCTCATCAGAAATATGCTTTAAGTTGGACTCATCCAAACCATAAAATTGACTGTTGCCGTCTTCCCAAGCCAAACCATCGTGGGTTGATACAAAGCGTAAATCTGGTGCATGATCCGGTTCACGTTGGTCAACACCAAAGAAAAAGTAGCTCAGAGTCTCGTCATTACCCGTATCAAAATACTCTCTGAGAGTTTCACTGTGTGAGCTACTGTCTTGATGGATTTGCAGCACCGACAAACGATAATCAAACATGTTTTGGATCAGGCTTGAGGTTTGCTGTACCGTTCGATTCGTCTCTTGCTGTACGATATTACTGCTGGTTTCATAATTATGAATAAGCACGCCAAGTGCCATCACGCCTATCACCAAAATAACGATACGCGTAATGAGTCTAGCTAAAGTGTTTCTAGGTGTACTGGCGTAACTTTTCTTCATTAGTGACCTGAGTACCTAAATGCTCGCTGTTTAAGTTCTGAAATACGTTCTGGGGAATCTTCCTTGGTGACAATTTCAAATTCACCAGAGTAAACGGTAGGCACTTCCAAACCAGCTAGATCCCACTTGATCGCCTCTGCCATTGCAATGCCTGTATCGTCGTTCATACGCATGACAGTAACATCTAGGTCGCCCCTTGCAATGGCTTCAAGTTCAGCAGAGCCGCCTCCCCAACCATTCACTAAGATGTCTTGGCCCGATTCACGAATCGCTTCCATTGCACCGAGAGCGACATCCGTTGAACATGCATAGATAAAGTCTAGATCCTTATCGTTCTCTATGCTGATTTTAGCCGCTTGGTAGCCACTGTCTTTGTTTGATTTTGTGTAAAACGAAGACTTAAGGGTAAAGTTGGTAACCGTATTCACTTCATGGATAAAAGTATCTCCACGCGCATCACTGATATAGCCTTGTGAGTAATACAAAACAGAATACTTACTGTCTGGCGGACTTACTTGTTTAAAATAGTCCGCCAGTTTTAAGCTGCCTGTCGCATGGTCAAAACCCACATACATAAATGGCTGTCTATCTGCCCAAGCTCGCACTGGCGTCGTGATATTTTGAAGAATCAGTTTGGTGTCTGTAGAGGTCAACACGTGCTCGATAAACTTGCGGTGGCGCGTGGTATCTAGCGTGAAAATCAAATAATCCGTCTTGTTTTCAATCGCTTCTTGCAACGAAATACTCTGCTGCGCGAGATCGGCATTAATACGGGTAAATACTTGATTTATTTGGTAGCGGATCTTCAGCCTATCGAGACGCTTCTCAAAAGCTTGAATATTACGAACCCAGTAATCCGAGATCTGTTGGCCCGGATACACCACGGAAATCGTAATTGGTTCGTCTTGGATTCTTCTCAGTGGCACAGGGTGATTTTGTACAGCCTCGACCATTTTATCGGTCAATGCTCTTTGTTCTGGAAAAGTGGAAAGATAATCTTGGTATTCCCAGTACCTATTGAGGACATGAGTACCATGGGAAAGAGCGGACGCAGAAAATACGGCAAGTCCAAACAACATCAGTAAACGTTTCATATTTTTCTCGTTTTATATGAGCTACTTTGGCTCATTTTTTAACCTAGCATGACACCATCTCTTTGTATGGCTAATGGATATTATGTAGGACAACGATGATAAATGATAGCGTCTAACACTAATTAGAACGACAGTCTAAATGAGCAATATGTTAATTTGGAATGGAGATTAAGAACAACGAGTTAAATTATGATTTCAGCCCATTCACGGTAAGAGTAATTACCATTTAAATTCATAAGCTTAGCTAGAGCCGATATAGCTCCTTACACTATTAAGATTTAATCAATAACAAACATTTTAGCTATGAATTATGAGACTTCGATATATTGAATTTTGTCTTTTTGCCACTCAATAATCAGTTTGAGTGATACCAGTTTTTCTTTGCGGGATTTGGGCAACTGCTTGATCGCGTATTCGGTTTTCAACGCCTCACTTTTTGAGCCAACACCAAAGCTCCAAACCAGCTTAAGTGGGCCTTTACCTTTTAAAGCTTTGGCGCCTTTACCGGTTTGATGTTGTTCAAATCGACGTTCTAGATTGTTCGTCACGCCACAATAAAGGGCATTGTGACGATTGCGGATCAAGTACACGACCCAATCCGCATTTTTATCAGCATCTGACATTTAAAGCAGTGATTCAACCAGAGCCTTAAGCTCTGCCACTTCTGCTCGTAGGCTTGCAACTTCAGACTCAAGCTCTTCAAACTTTTCACTCGTTGCAGAGGGGGCAGCCGCGCTTACTGATGCCATCGCAAACGCTTCAACGTCCACTTCACCGCTAAACAAATGCTGGTAGCGTGATTCACGTTTACCCGCTTCGCGTGGCAGCTTCACAACCAAGGCACCTGCTTCTCTTGCAGCGAGTTTGTCTAATGTTGCTTCTACTTCTTTCACATCACTAAAGTTTGCAAGGCGACCCGTTCGAGTACGAAGTTCACCGGGTGTTTGCGCACCGCGCAATAACATACAGCAGATGATTGCACGCTCTTGCTCTGTAAATTGCAGATCGCCGAACTCAGTGTTGCAGAAACGATGCTGATACTTATTAACACGGCTATTGAAGCTGCTCTCATCACTCACCATGCGACGTCCGATTAAACCATCAACTGCATCTAAAACATCTGACTCAGAAAGAGAGAGAACAGGTTCACGGTTACTCTTTTGATTGCATGCCGTGGTTAAACTGTGCAGTGTCAGTGGGTAATGATCGGGAGTAGTGACTTCTTTCTCGATCAAACAACCGATAATTCTCGCTTCAATTGGGGAAAGTACTGTGTTCATCGTTTTTCCTTTTTATTATTTTGATAATTCCATCTCAACACCTAACAATGCAGTAACTAGTGTTCAGACAAAATTGGTACTCGTTTCTTTCTGCCCTGTTCATCAATCATTATGATCTTAGAACGGTTTAGCTCTATTTCCACGACTTCCAAATAAGTACGCTCTTGTACATACGCATCACGAAGCTTGTTTTGTTCTGCTGAAGATTCAGTGACATTCTCGTCCAATTCTTCGTTTTCCAATTGTTGTTGATTCATTTCACATTTCGTATCAATGCAGTATCTACATGGGATACTAACTTGAACGGTAAGATAAAAACAATCACACATCAGCGAGAGTGACGAATAATTAAACAACCTTACTTTTGCTTTGATCTAAAGACTGTTACATCATCAATTGATGTGCTTTAATCAGAAGCAGACAACGTATTTGACGAATAGGAAAAGGAATCTATGAGCAGCGTATTTGAAATTGTTAACCAAGCACGACGTAAGAACAAACTTAAGCGTGAACTTTTAGACAACGAAAAGAAAGTTCGTGACAACCGTAAGCGTGTCGACCTTCTTGATAACCTACTTGATTACATCAAGCCAGAGATGACCCACGACGAGATCCTAGGCATTATCAAAAATATGAAAGCTGACTACGAAGACCGTGTTGATGACCACATCATCAAGAGCGCTGAGATTTCTAAAGCTCGCCGTGACATCAGCCGTCGCATTCGTGAACTGACAGAAGAAGACAAGCAAATCCAAGGTAAGAAGTAATCTAACCTCGCTAATTTACTTGTAACAATGTTAGTAACCCACTCTTAGTAGTGGGTTTTTTTTACCTAAACTCCAGCGTCTATACTTAAGCATCTAAACCTAACCGTCTAGGCTTAAGCGTACCTAAGCAAAATGAATGAAACTCAACAGCAGTATCAAACTAAATAACGAGTGTACACTAGCGATGGAGAGACTTTATGTACGGAAGTATTCTGATAACCTTGGCGTTATCAACGACACAACCTTACCCTGAAAAATTTGAGAAACTTTATACCGAAGAAACCGAAATCACTTATGACGATCTCGTGGTCGATGTTCATGGCTACAAGGTTCCGACCCGATCAGCATTTCGAGGTTGGATGCTCCTCAATCACGCTCAAGACCAAGTGAGAGCAATCGGACAACAACTCAAGGACAATGGCGTTACTCAGAGCATGCCTCTGCATCTCGTTCTATTGCAAGGGACGGATTGGGCAATGAGTAATACAACCTTGTTTACCCTCCCAAATAAGAAACATGTGCCAAACATGATCAATACCCTGAAGTACATACAACAATATATTGAGCCTGAAATCGGTGTTGTTATACCAGTATCTGGAGAGCGAACCGATATCTACAATCAACAAGCTGGTGGTGCACTGCGAAGTAAGCACTTAGAGTTTTGTGCCTTAGACCTAGTGCCTGCAAATGACATTACTCGCGAAGATCTACACGTGAAACTTAAAAAGATTCATTCGGAATTCGGGCAAAAAAATAATGTTGGGCTTGGTTTATATTCAGGTGTTCGATTCCACATCGATACTTGTGGGTTTAGACAATGGTAAAGAAACACGATCAAGTCATAAAGACCTGCAATTCGCACGTGTCACTTAGACTCTAAAAACAAGCGGAATTACATAAGATTATGATTTTAAATGTAAATTAAAACTGGAACGCTAATTGATATTAATAACAAGTATCATAATTATTAATAGCAATTCAATATGAAGACGATGACTCAACGCTTTCAAACTCTGCTTTCTGTTTCAAACTTCAGTCTAGCTATCACAACCTTGCTTATGCTTCTCAGTATTATTGTTGCTTATCCAATGGCCGATCACTTCTCACTGCCAATTCAAATCGTCGCCCACATCAGCACCATCTTAGTCGCAGCCTTGCTGAACATCAGCTATGTCGGTCGTTGCCTTGCACAATACAACCTTGGATTGGAAGTTCGTTAAGTAGCGCCGCGCTAGCCTTGATACGGGAGCCCTAGACAATATCAAGGCTACTGAAAAGATCGTACAGCTGGTGAGATTTATAGGGTTTAGGTAAGTAGGCGTTCATACCGGCTTCAAAACAATCTTTGATGTCTTCTTCTAGAACACTGGCGGTTAAAGCTATGATGGGTAATGGTGTGACTTGTTGATCGGCTTCCCACTGACGTATCGCACGAGTCGCCGTTATGCCATCCATAACAGGCATCATGCAGTCCATTAAGACTGCATCAAACTGAGCACCCTGGGTGATGACATCCACCGCTTCTTGGCCATTACTGGCAATCAAATATTCATAACCCGCTTGCTCAAGGAAGAAGCTCGCTATTTTTTGATTCATCAGATTGTCTTCAACGATCAAAATGCGTCGATTCAGAGAGCGAACTTCTTCATCTTTTGCTTCCACTTGAGGCGTTTGCTCTTCGCCCACATCGAGAGATTGTAAGCTGGTTAAGAAACGTCGGCCCAAGAATGGCAAGGTATGAGTCGAGTGGACCGTTTCTCTGATTAGGTTGGTTTTAAATAGGTGATGCTGACAAACGATGACGCGAGCAAGAGGATATATCACCTTCAACGTCGCAAGATCTTTTTCCATAGAGTGGTGCAAGGTATGACAATAAAGTATGAAGTCACTTTCTTTTACACTTTCACTAAGAGCAGCAATGGATGACACCACATTGGCTCGAACATTCAAACGCTCACACTCTTTAACGAGCTGATCGAGGTAATTGAAAGAGTTCGAGATGATGGTCGCTCGGCTCAGGTTATCGAAAGTTTGAACAGGCGCTTCTACAACATCGACATACAAACAAAAAGTGAATGTAGAGCCCTCTCCTTTCACTGAACGCGCGGTAATGTAACCACCCATCAAATCAACAAGCTGTCGACAAATCGCAAGCCCTAACCCCGTACCGCCAAATTGACGGGTAATGCTGCCATCTTCTTGAGTGAAAGGTTCAAATATGGACTCTAACTTCTCGGGCTCAATCCCAATCCCGGTATCAGACACGCTGCATTCAAGCTTGCCCCTGCCCATAGACATAGGTGTATAAGCAATGTCAGTTGTAATTGTGCCCTTAGACGTAAATTTGATGGCATTAGAAAGCAGATTGGTCAGCACCTGTCTCACGCGGTACTCATCGAAAAACAGTTGTGACGGCGTTTGATAATCGATATTGATGTCGAGCTCAATATCCTTACTTATCGCTTTCGACTGAATCACACTCACAGAGTCATAAACCGCTTCTCGCAAATCAGCATTGTGTGGTGACAACATCAAGTTACCCGACTCGATTTTAGACAGGTCGAGTATGTCATTCAGCAGCACCAGTAAAGAGTGAGAAGACGATTCGATATCCCCCAGTACTTCTTGTTGATTTGGGCTCAGTTGGCTTTGAGATAAGATCTCAGCCATGCCAATGATCCCGTTAAGTGGCGTGCGTATTTCATGTGACATATTTGCTAAGAATGCGCTTTTGGCTTTGTTAGCCGAAATCGCGTCTTCTTTTGCTGTTATCAACTCTTTGTTGTGCAGATAGTTGCGTTCCATCACTCGATTTAGGGTTTCAGTGAACTCGGCAAGCTCATCGTTCCCTTGGATACGAATCACCTTTGGCTGGCCGTAGCTATCAGCGCATTCCGACACACCTTTCAAGATAATCGACAGGTTTCTGTTTAAGCGCAGAGATGTCGCAACCCCAAGCCACATCAAAACACCAGAAGCGATGAGTATAAGCAACGTCATGACCAAGGTTTGCCTTTTCTGCAACGCGATATTCTTGGTCAGTTCAAACTGTATTTGATTGGTGTAAGCGCCAATCGCGTTTGAAATAGCCCGTTTTTTAACCTCTAAGCTTTTCAAGTGTTGATATATTTCGGGTGATGAAAAGTCCCCTTTGAGGATTCGAGATATAAATTTGTCTTGAAAATCATCTTTGGCGACCGCGTTTAGCAGTTGCCTAATTTCAGGTGAACGAGTATCAGAGCGGAAAAATGTATCAAGCAACTGTTGCTGCCTCTCTAGCGCACCTACATAGCTCAATAAATATTGATTTCTTAGCTCGGGCGAGCGATACAAACTGAAGCTTAACCACGCTTCTCTCTGAGTCCAAAACACATAATGCGTAAGATTGATAAACATCGCTTCCGCTTGACCAATATTGCCATCGACTAAAGCCATGCGATATTCGGACAGCTCCATCAGCACGTCTTTTAACAAGTCGAAAGCGCGCTCTGTCAATTTTCTGCTGTCTGTCGTTTCAGGTGTACTAGCTAGGATCATCAACAACTTTTTCAATTCAGCTAACTGAGGGTCAATACTCCAATTGCTGTCGAACCGTTGAAGTCGCATTCCATACTGAGTCAGTCTATCCAGTTCTGATTGCAGTGTTAAAAGCAACTGACCTTTCTCAGGGGAATCATTAGACAGCACCAACCATCGATAAGCATCACTTGAAACCGTATTAAAAAATTGAAGCGCTTCGACCTTAATACGCGTTGTTTCAAGGTGATTCATCTTCTCATCGTTCTTAAGCACTTCATTCACTGTAAACCCGAACATAATGAGTACAGAAACCGTGGAAAGAAAAATAAGACGCCATCTAATTGACATGTTTATCATTTTTATAACGACTCCCTTCCCGAAAGTAATTTACCTAACCCAAATTAAGAATAGGACATTAACAGAGGGTTATTGATCAAATTGGATATGAACAAACGATACTCTGAGCCCAGAACGAAAAATTAAAGCCAACTGGTATCCAGAAAAGTGCTTTAAAGCGGAAAGGCGTGCTTTTATTAAGACTGGTTTAAACAAGCGAGGTTTCAGTGAGCAAAAGGTAAACAAAAGACGTTTTCTCCAGTTATTATCACCGGCATAACAAGTACACATCCACATTCTGCGGCTCAACTAGACTGTGAATAATGACTCTGCGTGCTAACAAAGTGGATAGTTAGGTTAAAATTGTGACATCCAATCGTTTGCGTGATGCACTTTTCACACTCAAGCTAGGCTTATTCAAAGGTCAAACATCAATACTCGTTAATTCCCTTATTTATCGTTTACTGTTTACGTGTAACTTGAGTTAGCGATCACACCTTTAATGTTCAATATGACCTGTATTACATATTATCCTTTGAATTGAGTATTTTTTGACGAAAAATAAGTGCTACAGATTATTAAAGTCAATAGTCTTTATCGACGTTCAAATCTTGATTTATGGCTAATATAAAGCCAATTTACAGATATTTTGTCTACATTTATTTTTCCTAGCAGAATAACCCGTCGTACCTTACAATCCTGCCACATAAAAATTACAAGTTACACACAAGGTATATCAGCACATTTAAGTGGCAATAAAGACCACAGACTGATGCCTCAAATCCCCTATGCTGATTGGCTTCCCTACAACCGCCATGAATGCAGAAACTTAACGTGAAAGGTCCCGAGTAAAGATGAGTCCCGAAAAGCACCTCCTAGATTGGCAAACTAGTCAAACCATTGCTGAATCCATCGCTCCAACTTTAGGTCAGTTATACCGTCAAAAAGGCGTAGAAGTTATCCTCTTTGGTAAGACCTTAGTTAACGCGACAACTATCGACATCATCAAAGCTCACCGCATCGCAAAACGTTACACTGGTTCTCCTCTTACAGCAGAACAGACTCAACCTATTATTCAACACCTTCTCTCTATGGACTTATCTCCATGTCGTATTGATGTTGGTCGCCTTGCGCATTCATTCTGGCAAGATCGCGAACACACACATGGGTTGGATGATTTCCTACAAACTGCACTTATCGAATCGCTTGAAGGCGATGCAATGACAGAACCTCGTGACGTTGTATTGTACGGTTTTGGTCGTATTGGCCGACTGCTAACTCGTCTGTTGATCGAGAAAAGTGGCCCGGGGTACCCACTGCGTTTACGTGCAATCGTTGTACGCGGCGGCAAAGATGGCGACCTAGAAAAACGTGCAAGCCTGCTTCGTCGTGACTCTGTACACGGCCAATTCAACGGCAGCATTGTTGTAGACCAAGAACGCAAAGCGATCATCGTTAACGGTAACTTCATCCAAGTTATCTACGCAAACAAACCAGAAGAAGTGGATTACACGGCTTACGGTGTTGAAAATGCACTTGTGGTTGATAACACAGGCGCATGGCGTGACGCGGAAGGCCTGAGCCAACACGTTGCGTGTAACGGTGCGAAGAAAGTGCTACTGACTGCACCTGGTAAAGGCGACATCAAGAACGTGGTATTTGGTGTGAATGAAAATGTTATTCAGCCAGAAGACACCATCATCTCTGCAGCAAGCTGTACTACTAACGCAATCACGCCAGTATTGAAAGCGGTTCACGACAAGTTTGGCGTGCTGTCTGGTCACATCGAAACGGTGCACTCATTTACCAATGATCAAAACCTAATCGATAACTTCCACTCGGGTGATCGTCGTGGTCGTGCTGCATCATTGAACATGGTACTGACATCGACTGGCGCTGCTAAAGCAGTATCAAAAGCGATGCCGGAAATGGAAGGTAAGCTAACAGGTAATGCGATTCGCGTTCCTACGCCAAACGTTTCAATGGCAGTTGCGAACCTAAACCTTGAGAAAGGCACAAACAAAGAAGAGTTGAACGAGTACCTGCGTGAAATGGCGCTGTCTTCTGCTTTGTCTGCACAAATTGATTACACAGACTCGACTGAGATTGTATCTACCGACTTGGTTGGCTCTCGTCACCCAGGTGTGGTTGACGGTGTGGCGACTATCGCACAAGACAACCGTGCCGTGCTGTACATTTGGTACGATAACGAGTTTGGCTACAGCTGCCAAGTTGTTCACTGTATGGAACAGATGATGGGTGTACGCTACAAGACATACCCAGAAGTTTAATTAACTTCGCTCTTGTAGATACGTCCATCGCAACAAGCTCCACAACATAATAACTATATCTGCGAAGTCTGTATGGACTTCGCAACCCCTTTTGTTTTACTCCCCCGTATAAACAAGAGGGTTGCCACTTAGATCTGCTCTCTCTAACTGATCTAGGTGGCTTTTTTACATCTAGCGCCCTAACTTTTATCGCTATAATAAGATCTTGTCTTCATCACTCTTGCACAGCTTTACGTCTGTTATAACTCAACCTCAACATCTGACTGAATCGAGCTTGAACATGCAAGCACGTAGCCCTGTTCAATCTGCTCTGGCGTCAATGTTTCTTGGCTGCTTGATTCCACAGATCCTTTGGTCACTTTGCATTTACACGAACCACAAATCCCACTACGACAAGCGATAATAATTGGAACGCCTGCTTTTTCTAATGAATCCGCCAATGGTGTGCCAGTTTCCGCTTCAACTTCAGCGCCGAACGCAGGCACAAATACCTTAACAGCACTATTCGTATCGTCAGCAATTTCGGCGTTTGACGCTTCTGATTGAGCATCCTGAGTAGCAGGAGTAAAGCTTTCTTGATAGAAGTTATCCATGTTGAACTCAAGCTCTTTCAGATAACTCTCAATATCTTGCATGAAGCCGACAGGCCCACACAGGTAAACCGTTCTATCTAAGATATCTGGGCTCAGTTTCACCAACCAGTTTTTATCTAAACGACCTTGAGGGGCGGTTGTTCCTTCGTTGTCTTTTAACAGCAGTTTTAAGTTGAAATTCGCATGTGATTCATCGAGCTGATGAAGTTCTTGAAAGTAGATAGTCTCAAGCTTGTTGCGTGCCATGTGGACGAAATCAATCTCAATGTCACTGTCACTGTCTTGAGACAGCCAATATTTTACCATCGCCATTACGGGTGTAATGCCACAGCCCGCACTCACTAGCGTTACTTTCTTTGTTGCCGTTGGCATGCAATCAATACAGTTAAACGAGCCTGCCGGCTTCAACACAGAAACCTCGTCACCTTCATCAAGCTCATCAACAATAAAGTTCGAAACTAAGCCACCTTCCACACGCTTGACCGTCAACTTCAGGCGGTTATCTTCGGGGCAAGAAGCCACGGAATAAGCACGGTAATCCGTTTTCGTCGGCATATCTAAACCCAAGGTGATGAACTGACCGGGCTTAAAATTGAAATGTAAATCTTGTGGAATACTGCCAAGCTCAAAGCTGACCGTATCTGGCGTCTCGTGCCATTTCTTTAAACACACTAAATTGATTGAATCGCTATCCGACCATGCATACATAGTTCACACACCTCACTGATACTAAAGAATTAAATCTAAAAAGCCCCGCCGCTGCACGTTCCTAGAGAACAGCAACAACGGGGCTTGGGAGTGGGCTTAGATTAAGCCGCTAAGATTGTTTTAAGATCTTGCTCTGGCGTTGAGATAGAACGCATATCGAACTCGTCTTGAATAATCTTTAGTAGGTTTTCAGTTAGGAATGCAGGCGCTGTTGGGCCTGTGTAGATACCTTTCACACCCAGTGCGAACAGAGTAAGCAGGATAACGATCGCTTTTTGCTCGAACCAAGAAAGAACAAGTGTTAGTGGTAGTTCGTTGATGCCACAATCAAACTCTTGAGACAGCGCAAGAGCAAGCTGAATCGCTGAGTATGCATCGTTACATTGGCCAACATCGAGCAGACGTGGAATACCGTTAATGTCGCCGAATTGGTTTTTGTTGAAACGGAATTTACCACATGCCAATGTCAGGATTACTGAATCTTCTGGCGCTTGAGCTGTGAAATCTGTGTAGTAGCTACGTTCAGATTTGTCGCCGTCACAACCACCCACTAGGAAGAAGTGTTTGATGTTGCCTTCTTTCACTTGTTCAACAACCGCAGGCGCTGCTTCCATCAAGGCGTTACGACCAAAACCGACAGTGATCATTTGCTCGATCTCGTCATGCTTAAAGCCTTCTTGCGCAAGAGCACAATCGATCACTGCACTGAAATCGTCACCTTCAAGGTGAGCAACACCCGGCCAGCCTACGATGCTACGCGTAAATAGGCGGTCAGCGTACGAGCCCACATCTGGGTTAAGCAGACAGTTAGATGTCATTACGATCGCACCTGGGAAGTTCGCAAATTCTTTTTGCTGGTTCTGCCAAGCGCTGCCGTAGTTACCCGCAAGGTGTGGGTACTTGTTTAGTTCAGGGTAGCCGTGTGCAGGTAGCATCTCACCGTTGGTGTAAACGTTAATGCCCTTGCCTTCCGTTTGTTGAAGGATCTTTTCTAGATCATGCAGGTCGTGACCAGAAACAAGGATACAGTGACCTCGCTTCGTCTTCACATTCACGGTTGTTGGTTGAGGGTGACCGAAGGTATCTGTCTCGCCTTTATCCAACATTTCCATGACCTTGTAGTTCATTAAGCCGATCTGCATAGACGTATCTAACAGTTGTTTTAGGTCTGATGGATCTGTACCTAGGAACGCCATGATTTCATGGTATTCAGCGAAAATAGCATTATCAGTTTGACCAAGAACACGTGCGTGCTCCATGTAAGCTGCTGCACCTTTTAGACCGTATAGGCAAAGAAGGCGAAGACCAATCACATCTTCGTGTTGAGAGTCGTGACCACGGTTTACCGCCGCTTGAGGGGCAAGCGCCAATAGCTCTGAAGAGTCCGTTGGAAGGTCGAATTGAGCAGCAGCAGAAAGCGCTGGGATCTCAAAACCAATCAATGTCGCTGCCGCGCGAACCTGTTGCTCTAAACGCTGCTTGAATTCATGGGACTGTTGTGCGAATTCGATGATACGAGCAGGGTCGAAGTTAACGTTGGTTAGTGTTGCGAAAAACGCTTTTGGCGCCCACTCGTCGATTTCAGTATCAATAACATCACACGCACGGCCCAAATTGGCCCAAAAAGAAACACCTTGAAGAGAATGCACCAACACGTCTTGAAGGTCGGATACTTCCGAAGTTTTACCACACATACCTTGTGCGAAAGAACAGCCTTTTACGGTTGGGGTTTGAATTGTTTGTTCACATTGAATACAGAACATATAAGGGCTCCAGTAATTTTTATTAACTGTAAGTACTTTGCTTACAGTGACTTATTCCAACCCCTATAGAGCATCAAGCGTGCCAACTTTTAACATATTGATTTTATTAAACTTAGTTTTATTCCATGTTTTTAGTGCGTGATTATGACTACATATAAACTCCCTAACAGCACACATCCGTGTCATAGTGACTCTCAGAGATTTATTAACGGCGTTCATGTTTCGTTCAGAATAGAAGCGATAAAGTAACAACATAGAAAAAGAGGAATGAATATGAAAAATATATTAGTTACGATTGTTGCATTGTTTACTGGCCTTTTGGCGTTATTCACAAGCTTGATCCTTGCTATTCCTTTAGCTATTGCAGCTTTAATTACTGGCAAGCGCATTCAGAATCAAATGAAGAAACAAGGTTTCGCAGCTCATATGAACACTCGTCAGTCATCAACCAATGATGCCGGTGTTATTGAAGGTGAATACGAAGACCTTTCAAGCAAAAAGTAACCTAAACTTTAGTTTCAGACATAGTGAAAGCACAACAGAGACAAGATTACATAATGCAAAGAAAGCCCCTCCTAGCACTGCTGGCCTTAACGACTTTAAGTCTCGTTGGTTGTTCCAACGAGACACCGATACCCGCTTACGAAACATCTCCAGACTTGCCTAGCTATCAGCAAGACAGCTTTGATGCCTACGTCAATGACACACAAGATTGGTTATTGAAAAACCGCGTGTTCATGACGGAAGACAAGCAACTCGAGATCCAACTCAATTCACCAACCGAGTATCAACCAACCTCGCCAAACGGCAAGGCGGTATTATTGGTTCATGGATTAGGCGACTCACCTTACTCATTTAAAGACATCGCTACCCATTTGGCAGAGCAAGGTTACTTAGTGAGAACCGTATTACTTCCGGGTCACGGCAGTCGCGTGGGTGATTTAATGCAGCCGAGCCTAGAAGATTGGCAAGGTGTGGTGGCTCATCATACGAAGTTACTTGAGCAAGAGTATGATTCTGTTTGGCTAGGCGGCTATTCAACCGGCGCGAACCTCGTGACTTCACAGGCGATGAACGATCCAAAGATCTCTGGGTTACTGCTGTTCTCACCTGCGTTTCAACCGAGCTCGTCTGCCGTTCAATACGCGGGACTAGCAAGCTACTTTGTCACTTGGGCGGATCAAGATCCTGAAGACAATGTGTTGCGTTACAACTCGTTGCCAATGAATGGTGCATCGGTTTACTACGAGACATCAGAAGTCGTACGTGGTGACTTACAAGATAAACACTTCGATAAACCAGTTTTTATTATGATGAGTGAAGGCGACAGCGTGATTGACACCAACTACGTTCAGCAAGCCTTTACTGAATCTATGCCGAATCCAAACAATGTGTTGGTTTGGCAAGGAGAGACGACTCTCGAGGATCCTCGCGCTGTTCAGTACAGCATGAAGATCCCAGAGCAACGCATCTCGAACGGCTCTCACATGGGCTTACTGTTCTCACCAAACAACCCTTATTACGGAATCAATGGTAGCGAGAAGATTTGCTCCAATGGTCAGGCAGAAGGGTTTGAAGAACAATGCAATGCAACCAGTGAGGTTTGGTACTCAGCTTGGGGCTATCGTGAAGAAGGGAAGAACCATGCGCGTTTGACCTACAACCCCTACTTCTCAGACTCGATGGCGAAGCTAGATGCCGTACTGAACTCTGAAGGCTAATAAGCTCAAGTCTTCCAAAAGCTAATCCAGAGAAATCAAAAAGGCTCACTAGATAACGTCTAGTGAGCCTTTTTTAATGAGTTACTTATTCTTATCGTTTACTGCTATATCGTCCACACCACGCGAACAGCAAGCAGGATCAGCACCACGCCAGATAGTCGATCAATCAACTGAGCTTTCGAGCGAATACGTTCAACAATCAACGGGCTAGACAGTACCAAGGTGATAAAGGTGTACCAAAGGCCGTCGACAATCAGCGGCGTTGAGACAATAATCACTTGATTGGTCAGTTCATTACCTAGCGCTACAAATTGGCTAAACAGAGCGATGAAGAACAATGCGATCTTTGGGCTCAAGATAGAGATCAAGAAAGCCTCACGAGCAGACTGCATGTAACTCATCTTTTCACCCGCTTCTAATTTCGCGGCAACACCACCTTTCGAACGTAACGCATTAACGCCAAGATAAAGCAGATAAGCAGCCCCCGCTAAGCTAATACCTTTAAATAACATTGGGGATTGCTCAAGCACAACGGCTAAACCAACAATGGTTGCGAACGCATAAATACCGATACCAGCAGCGTGTGACCAAGCTGCGATAAGCCCGTTCATACGGCCACCAGCCAAACTGTGTTTAGCGATCATCGCCAAGCTTGGACCCGGAGACATTGCACCCAACAAGCAAATCGCTAATAAAGAAAACCAAATTGTTACTGTCATCATTCCATTCCTAATAAAATAAAGCGTTCCAGCTGAACGCTCTACGCTTAATACTCAATACTTGGCACTTACCATAATTCGCAGGAGGTATTATTTGAAATCAAAGATTATCATCACACCTATGATTTCAAGTCATACTGATATTGTAACTCGACTTTTGCATGGCTTGGAATGCTTTTTCTCGCGCCCATTTGTGGGCAGAGTCGTTGTCATATTTAGGATGCCACATTAACCAATAGGTATGCATTTCCGTATCAAATGGCAACGAAAAGTAGGTAGTATCGAGGTGTCGACCTAGGTTATAGGCGATATGTTCTGGCACGATCATCAGATAGTCGTCTTGCAATAACACAGTACCAGCAGATGAAAAGAACGGAACCTGTAAAGCCACTCTTCGCTTCAGCCCTTGCTTCTTCAATGCTATGTCCGCGTAACTGTCTTTATCTCCACCACCCGTCACTTTGATGTGAGAGTAGTGAACAATATCTTCTGCACTCAAAACCGCTTGTTGAGCCAGCGGGTGCGACTTTCGCATCAAACACACCGACTTATCTTCACCAAGTTTGATACTTGAGACATGTTCTGGCTTTGTGGGAAACATACTGGAAGCCAAATGAATCCCAGACTCGTTCAGTGCTTCAAGGTAGTTTGGCTGCCACAATCGATAAGCCAGATTAATGTTCGGCGCTTCAGCAGACACCTCTGCCACAATCACAGGAAGAATATACTGAGCGACATAATCACTCGAAGACAACACCAATTCACCCTGCCAGTCTTGCGGCTCGAAGGGTTTATCATCTAACAGGTGGTCAAACTCGCCAAGCAGGTCGTCGAGTTTACCTTTGAGTAGCAATGCACGGTTGGTCGGCACCAGTTTGTTGCCGTCACGGACCAGCAAAGGGTCGCCACACAAATCACGTAACTGGCTGAGCTGACGGCTCACCGCGGATTGTGTGATATGCAAACGTTGGGCGGCACGGCTCACATGACACTCTTCAAGAAGTACATGCAGTGAACGCAGTAGGTTTAAGTTGATATTGCCTAACATGAATGCACCGTCGCATTCTGTTTGTTGAAAAACTCGGTCAAAACCGTATGAGTCATTAAGTGGCGAAGATCCGGGTAACTTTGCAGCTGATCGCGAACTCGGTTCAAGCTCTCCATGCTTTCCACTTCCACGTACAACATCATATCTGTCTCACCGCTAATAGAGTGGCACCATTGCACCTCATCAATACTCTGGATTTGTTTCGCGTAAGACTCACAACTATGGTCACTACTCGACATGTCGAACTTCAACAAGATATAAGCGCACACATTCTTCGTTTGGTTGGGTTCTGCCACTTGAGCGCAGTAGCCCGTAATCACTTTGTCGCTTTCCAGTTTCTTTATTCTGGCGTTCACCGCTGAGCGCGAGAGGCTGACATCTCGGGCGATATCGCTCACTGAGCATCGTGCATTGGTTTTGAGAATATCCAAAATCTGGCGATCAAATTTATCCATGCTTCTGATTCTTTTCATTTATTGTTCTATTTATAACGCCTAATTTGACACAACTTTCCTACTTATAACAGCCATTCTGACAGCCGACACTTTCACACTGAATCGGATTAATACCGTTAAAATGACGGTGTCTTACGACGTTTCGCTAGCTGTATTATTGATGTCAACAATGTATGCTCTCAATCATAACTTCTCACACACCAGAAGAAAGTTACTGGAAGACCGTGACCAGAATCAAATAGCTAGGAGAGCGAATGACACAACTCAAACAAGAAATCACGCTTATTTCAGGAATCGGACAACTCTCGACGACCTTGCTAGGCACTGGATTATTTATGATCCCTGCGATCGCAGCAGGCATTGCAGGACAGTTGTCTCTTCTCGCTTGGTTAATCCTGTTTATCGCTATTTGCCCGATTGCACTGACCTTCGCATCATTAGGAAAACGCTACCCGAATGCAGGTGGTACTGCCTATTTTGTGCGCCAGGCGTTTAGCGAGCGATTAGAAACAAGCGTGGCGTGGTTGTTTGTGAGTGTTATTCCTGTCGGTATTCCAGCGGCCATTGCACTGGCTGGTGGTTTTGCTCAACAATTGTTACCCGCACCTCTCGATACACCACTTGGTGCTCAATCCTTTACCGTCGCCCTGCTTATTGCCGTCAATTTGATGGGCAGTAAATCTTCTGGCCGACTGCAAACCGTGATCGCATTGTCGATTTTTGCCTTGGTTAGCGCTTTTGTCTGGAAAGCCGACATCACGGTAACCGATGTGACTCTTCCTGCCATCTCATCCGACTCTATGTGGTCTATCGGCGCTGCGTTGGCGGTCATGTTTTGGTGCTTTGTCGGAATAGAAGCTTTTGCTCACATGGGAGAGGAGTTCAAGAATCCACAACGTGACTTCCCAATCGCCATCATTGCAGGCTGTTTTGTTGCGGGGTTAGTGTACTGGGCTTGTTCAGTGGTGATTCTTAAACTGGGTGCTTACGGTTCACCTGAATTCGACGCCGCATCCATCCCTTGGGTAACAGAACAACTGTTTGGTAATGGCTTCAAAACTGTCATCAGCGTGCTGGGGTTCTTTGCTTGCTTTGCTAGCCTAAACCTTTACACACAAAGCCTGTCTCGGATGATCTGGGCTCAGGCTCGTCAACACACTCCTACAAGTCGAATGGCTCAACTGAACAGCCGCGGCGTACCACTTTACCCAACGATAGCTATTGGCTTTGTCGTGCTTATCTCGTGTGTGATTGGTGAACTGTCTAACTTGGACCTTGAGTTCTTTCTCAAGCTCGCCAACGGTATTTTTGTTCTGGTTTATCTGCTCGCAATGTTAGCCGCTTGCCGATTACTAACAGGCGCATCTAGATACACTGCCATGCTTTCATTGGTCATCTGTACCTTGGTGTTTATCTGTTTAAGTTGGTCGATGCTCTATGCTGTGACTGTTTTTGTGACATTGTCACTCCCTTGGTGGAAGTGGCTAGGTAAAGGTAAACCCACCGTCTCTATCGACAAGTTGTAACTCGATTCGTGATGAATCAGAAAATGGTAAACAAGCCCTACCAATATTACTGATAAAAAAGCCGAGCGATCTGTTTGATCTTCGGCTTTATGTCAGCCAATCGGATATTTCCAAACCCCAACACCACCCCACTCCAATCACGAGCATCACTTGATCCATATTCATAAAAATCAAACGGACGAATGATGATATTTTCAAGCTCAGCTCTATGACTCCATTCAGTCTCAGATATACCTTGATACCACTTCACGGTCACATGTAGCCCTGCTGCCTGACTGATCACTTCAAGATCACCGTTAAACTCGCTTTCAATCGCTTCTATCATGGCTTCATACTTGAGTTTGTATGACCGACGCATCTTTCTAATATGACGCAGCAAGTCGCCTTCTCGAACAAAATCCGCCAAAGCTTCCTGTGTGTGGGACGCCGTGTCTCCAGTAAGCGCGTCTTTGATCTCAAGACACTTCGCCACCAGACTTTCTGGTACCACTAAGTACCCTAATCGAAGGCCATTGAACATAACCTTACTCAGAGAGCCGACATAGATGATGCGATCATCGAACCCCAACTTTCCCGCCAACCCTTGCATGCAGGTATAAGGGCGATGAGCAAACTGGAACTCACTGTCATAGTCATCTTCAATGATCCATGACTGATGTTGATTGGCCCAATCGATCAGTTTAAGGCGCTGCTCAGTATTTAAAGTCGTGCCCATTGGGTATTGGTTACTCGGTGTGACATACAGAGCCTTAGCATTACTGGCCAACACTTTCTCAATATCCAACCCCACCTTTTCACGCACACTTACACCTTCTAACTCTAGTCTCAACAGATCGATAATTTTATGTACTTGTCGATAACCGGGTTCCTCCACGAGGATTTTTTCGCCCATCGCTAACGTTGCCATTAATCCGATTGAGATGGCTTGCTGCGCACCTGCGGTGATGATGATTCTGTCGGCATTACAATGAACGGAACGACTGCTTGCAAGATACCCACTCAACGCTCCCCTCAAGGCTGAGCTTCCCTGAACCTCTTGATTGCCCGCAATGTTCTGACGTGTAGAGTGACGTTGCAGCAACCTCTGCCATTTCGCAAAAGGGAACGCATCTAAGTCAGGAACTCCTGGGGCAAAGCTGCGGTTAATGTCGTTAGGTGTCGCTATGTTTGTACTCGGTTTACTGACTGTTTGTTTGACCTTCGGATCCTGAACACTGTTTGGCTTAGACAAACTTAGAAAGTGTTCTGGTTGTTCAACCGAGACATAAAACCCTGAGCCTTGCTTACTCTCGATATAGCCTTCAGTAACCAGTTGTTCGTACGCATAAATCACCGTATTTCGACTCACCGATAACTCGACAGCCAACTTACGTGTTGAAGGTAACTTACTGCCCTTGCTCCATAAATCTTGAACGATCTTCTCTCTTATCGCGTGGAACAAGGCGGTTTGACGCGTGCCGTGTTGTTCGTCTAACTGTAGATCACCGACATCGATAGGCTGCATAACTGGATCCAAATAGTGTTTAAAAGTGGCTCTATTTAATAGACCAGTTAATCGCTACATTAATCAAAAGGCAATGATTAAGGAGCGATTATGTTATCTAACACGAAAAGAACCACGATTAAAAAAGGGGCTCACAAAGCCGTATTTGAACAAGAGAAACTGCACCAAATTATTGATGAGAGCTTAATCGCACACATTGCATTGCAGGGCGAACAAGGACCAATGGTCATCCCGATGCTCGCGTGGCGAGTGGGTGATATAGTCTACATTCATGGAGCTAAAAACAGTCGCCTACTAAAAGGACTAAAAAAGGGAGAACCAACCTGTTTAACGTTCACCTTGTTCGATGGTTGGGTGCTGGCTCGTTCGGCATTTCATCATAGTGCGCATTATCGTTCTGCTGTGGTATTGGGGTCATTTTCAGTCATCGATGACAATCAAGAAAAGGATCGCTTGTTGAATATCTTTATTGAGCAAATCGCACCGGGCAGAACCGATGAAGTGAGGCTCAGTAATGAAAAAGAACTCACTGCGACCGAGTTGTTGGCGATACCTTTAACAGAAGCTTCCGTGAAGATTGGTAAACATGGAGTGAATGATGATAAAGCCGATATGGACATTCCAGTTTGGGCTGGCGTATTACCCTATAGAACTGTTGTTGGGCCGTTAGAAACCGTTCCAGAACAAGAAGGCATCATTGAAACACCAGATTACCAACAAGCTTATGGTGAACGCTGGTATCAGAATTAACACTCGAAGATGGTGAACTTGATAAAATTGTATACAATCTGAATTACAAAAATTTAACATGACTCAATAATGTAATCAGACGATGAAAACGAACAAGGATATTCTGCCGTTTCAAGGCTTGCTCAATGGCATTGGGCAAGTCTATTTCACACCGTCTATCATGACGTCGACTTTGCTGTTGCTTGCCATTTCTATTGAGTCACTGGCGCTGGCTTTTCTTACCTTACTTGGCGCCAGTTGCAGCTATGCATTAGCTTTCTATGGCTATATGTACACCAACACCAACACCAACACCAACAAGTCAGTTGACGACATTGATAGTGGAATGTACGCGCTAAATGGCGCTTTGATTGGTTTATTTATCGGTAACTTTTTTGGTGTGACACCATTATTGGCTTTAGTGACTGCGTTAGGTGCATTACTCACGGTGCCGATTGCCCACATCGTATTCAGTTTTGAGAAATATCGCGGTTACACTAGCGCCTTTATCCTCACCACTTGGCTGATTTATATTATCCAATCAACCTTTGAGCTGTCAGCGTTTTCTGCACCTGATTCCGCACTGATGCCACTCATCAGTATTGAGGCTAACTCGTGGTTCAACCTGCCGACAGTGGTGATCCCGTTGTTAAAAGGGATAAGCCAAGTCAGCTTCATCGAAAATGCGTTGTCGGGGCTCGTTATCTTAGTCGCCATCGCACTCAACAATATCAAGCATGCCATTTGGGTTATGCTCGCAGTAATAATTAGCACCGTATTTAGCGGGTTGATTGGCGCTTCTAACGAACTGGTAGCCCAAGGTCTTTACGGGTACAACGCCATTCTTGCCACTTTAGCACTTGTGCCCTATCCGCGAATCCGTTGGCCGTTAATCCTATTAGGCATGCTGTTAAGCTGTCTCATCACACTTGGTTTTCATGAACTGTCACTGTTACCACTCACCGCCCCTTTCATTTTGAGTACTTGGGGGATGGTTTACTTGTCCAGCCTGATCCATAAACGAACCATAAGTTAGCTCTGAATAGTTACAGGCCAGTTTTTAGGCGCTCAACATATTGCTTGGGTGTCAAACCTCGATGTTTCTTAAACATCCGATTAAAGCTCGCGACATTGGTATAGCCGAGCCTCGTCGCGACTTTATCTATTGGCACTGAATACATCAACAACTCCACCGCCACATTACTTAACGCATAGCCCATAATGGTAGAAAAGTTGATGCCTAAGTTATGCAATCGACGTTGAAATTGCTGTTCAGATAACCCAAGCAAACTCGACACTTTATGCAGTGTTGGCAGGCCGAAATGGCGACTGTAATTGATCATCTCATAGGTCACCTTATGCTCATCCGCGGCATCAGGCATGTTGAGGTAATTATCTAAGTCATGAAAGTTCATTGCCAAGCTCATCTTGCCGCTAGAAGGGGCTTGATTGCTCGATAACCTCGACTGGCTTGGTATCCAGATTTCAGTTCGTGGCTGGCCCCACTGAATATTGCACCCAAAATACTCTTGATAGAGTTGAGTGTTCTCGCGATAACCTGCGATAGAGACGGCTGCGGGAGTAAAGTCGTCTCCCAAGTAACGCCTTAATATCTTCATCATAAAGATGGCAACTCGAATTGAGTCATGAACTTTACCCACCTCAGTATAAGCAGGATTGTCGTAGCACCATTTGATGAAATTACCGACTTGAGCGCCATATAGAAAAGCCCCGGACTGCAAACAGTGCAACCCGATGTTAACTCGGCGTATAGACGACGCCAGATCGTGCCCCGAGAAAAACCAGTTAGAGAGAGGACCTAGCCTTTCAATATCCACTCTATCAGCCAGCTTCAAGATAATATCGGGAGGCTCAGTGGTTCAATCTCCACATATTCAGCTGCGTCCAGATTCAACTAATGTGTCGGGAAAAACGTCCAAAGTCCACATCCACCCGAACCAGGATGTGACTGAAGGACAGCTAATTTACGAAATTGATGACACCAAATATGTCATCGCAAGAGACAAAGCCAGCGTTCAACTTGAGTCTGCAGAGGTCGCTTTAGACACAGCTCGTCAAGAAGTGAGCATTGCAAAAGTCAGCTATCAATCGGCGCTTGAAGACATCAAAGCTTCAGTCGCACAAATAGATTCGGCTAAAACAGACTTGGTGCTGCAATCAAAGACGCTTGATCGTTACCAGAAGCAAAACAAAGTGGTAGAGCATACGATCACTGAAACTGACATCGACCAACAAACAGCAAAGGTAGACTTAGCGACGTATAACGTTACGACATTGGAATCTCAGCTTAGCAAGAAAGAAGTCGATGCCGAGAATGCGAAGTTGAACATCCACAAAGCTGAAACCAATGTGAGCAAGAAGCAAACTGAGGTCGATTCAGCAAAGGCAACACTGGCACAAGCACAATGGGACTTGAACAGCACCAAAGTCACGGCACCGACTGACGGCTTTGTAACGAACTTTATTCTTCGTGAAGGTCAGCGTGTTTCAATGATGCCTCGTATCCAGATGTATACCGAAGAGAAGTACGTGCTGATGCGAGTTAACCACCAAGCGATTCGTAATATTAAGGTCGGTCAACCTGCGGAATTTGCGACAGCGGTATACCCAGGAAAAGTGTTCTCTGCAACCGTAGAAGGCATTGTAGAAGCCACTGGTGAAGCGCAAGCAAGTTTGCTGGGTATCGATGAGCAGGTTCGTGTTACCACAGGCAAAAACCTTCAGAACAAGCACCACTTTGTTCGTTTAAAAATTGATGAGGCAGAGGGTTACGATATTCCTGTTGGCTCTGTCGGATTAGCGTGGGTAAGCGGTGAGAAGCCGATCAGCTTTATGGCGTTCCTAGACGTAATACGCGGGATCATCATTAGAATGAAGTCTCAACTGTACTTCTTCTACTCCATCTAATACTTCCTATTGGTGAAACAATACCCAAGCCCGTGCGCTCTTAGATCGCACGGGCTTTTTGTTTATTTCACCATTCGTCGCCAGAAAGAACACAAACCCGAAAAACGAATAAACACTCTAAAGCTGCAAATCGCAATTGCATTTTGCAATTGGGTATTTCAAAAACGCAAATTAAACGCTCAAATACGCACCAGATTGCTATAAAACTGCCGTTTTACGTGGTTTTAAAAGTTGGCACACTAACTGCAATGTATATATTGACCCTTCTTAAGCCGAGGGTCACCTAGCCAACTGACGTTGTTAGTGAACCTATTCTTGTTCACAAAATATATAGGCCAATTGCGATTATTGCGATTGGCTATTTTTTTGCCTGCAGTTTGGCCAACCGCCCTCTTTTTCGATACAGACACCCATTCAGACGTATAATAATAAGCATTCATAGCCAACCAAGAACAGCAGATAACCAACGCATTATAGAAAACGTTTTCTATTTGTTTTTTTTAAATAAAGACAGAAAATAACCCTATGTTTTACAAGATAATTACTGCAATAACTGGTTTTTATGGGCAATTATTGACAAAATTAGCATTGACTATGTGATTTATATCACCATAATGCGCAAGTTTGCCTGCAATACGGCGACCGTTAATTTTAATTTTGATCATTTGCGGAGGTAAAAAATGGCTGCTGATAATAACTACAGTCTAGGGCCGGTTCCTACATCGGCTAGGAAAGGAGTCGCTTCACTCACCATGGTAATGCTTGGACTCACTTTCTTCTCTGCAAGTATGTGGACAGGTGGTTCACTCGGGACAGGTCTTTCATTCAACGATTTCTTCCTCGCCGTTCTCATCGGTAACCTAATCCTCGGTATTTACACTTCTTTTCTTGGCTACATCGGCTCATCTACTGGCCTCTCTACTCACCTACTAGCTCGTTTCTCTTTCGGTACAAAAGGCTCATGGCTTCCTTCTGCGCTACTTGGTGGTACACAAGTCGGTTGGTTTGGTGTGGGTGTAGCGATGTTTGTAGGTTCGTTTGTAAGTGCGGGGACGTTAACTGCCGATTTCGTTCGCTTTGGTAAAAAGCCAGCAAGCGCAGTATTGATTACTATGGTTGCATTCTTCATCGGGAACTCGCTGATGTTTATCTTCGGCGCAGCAGGCGCAGCAGCAACAGGTCAGGCTGATATTTCAGATGTGATGATCGCGCAAGGCCTACTGCTTCCAGCCATCATCGTGCTTGGATTGAATATCTGGACAACCAATGAAAATGCACTTTATGCATCTGGTCTGGGTTTATCTAACATCACTGGTCGCTCAAGTACTACAATGTCTATCATTAACGGCATTATCGGTACGATTTTCGCGCTTTGGTTATACAACAACTTCGTTGGTTGGTTAACCTTCCTTTCGCTGGCGATTCCACCAATTGGTGGTGTAATCATCGCCGACTTCTTCGCGAACCGTAAACGTTACAAAGATTTTGCAAATGCAGAGTTCCAAACCGTTAACTGGGCTGGCATTATCGCGGTAGCAACAGGCGTAGCCGCTGGTCACTTCCTACCTGGCGTTGTTCCTTTGAACGCAGTGTTAGGTGGTGCAATCAGTTACCTCGTGCTTAATCCTCTATTGAACAAAAAAGCTCTGAAATCTCAGGCCGCTTAAGGACACACTATGACAACCTTATTAATCAAGAACGCGAAACTTCAAGACCAAGAGGGCTTGAAACAGATTCTGATTGAAAATGGTCAATTTTCTCGCATTCTCGATAATGACGCGCAAATCAATCATCAAGGCGACATCCTTGATGCTGAAGGTGGCATTGCAGTTACTCCTTTCTGTGAACCGCACATCCACCTAGATACTACTCAAACTGCTGGTGAGCCTAACTGGAACATCTCTGGCACTTTGTTTGAAGGTATTGAGCGTTGGGCTGAGCGTAAAGAACTGCTATCAATCGAAGACGTAAAGTCTCGTGCCAAGCAAACACTGAAATGGCAGATAGCTAACGGTGTTCAACACGTTCGTACGCACGTTGATGTGTCAGACCCAACACTCGTTGCGTTAAGAGCGATGGTTGAAGTTCGTGAAGAGATGAAAGAGTGGGTCGACATCCAGATCGTTGCATTCCCTCAAGAAGGCATCCTTTCATACCCTAACGGCAAAGAGTTGCTTGAAGAAGCAGTGAAGATCGGCGCTGACGTTATCGGTGCTATCCCTCACTTCGAATTCACTCGTGAATACGGTGTTGAATCTCTGCATTACGTGTTCGAGCTTGCACGTAAGTACGACTGTCTGATCGACGTTCACTGTGATGAAATCGACGACGAACAGTCTCGCTTTGTGGAAACATTAGCAGCTCTTGCTCATAAGTTTGAAATGGGCGAGAAAGTAACCGCTAGCCACACGACTGCAATGGGCTCTTACAACGGTGCTTACGCATCTCGCCTATTCCGTCTATTGAAGATGTCTGGTATCAACTTCGTGGCAAACCCGTTAGTCAACATTCACTTACAGGGCCGTTTCGACGATTACCCGAAACGCCGCGGTGTAACGCGCGTTAAAGAGATGCTAGCAGCAAACATCAACGTTTGTTTTGGCCACGATGATGTGTTTGACCCATGGTACCCACTGGGCACAGCGAACATGCTTCAAGTTCTGCACATGGGACTGCATGTGACACAGGTTATGGGCTACGATCAAATCAACAACTCACTTGATTTGATCAGCAAGAACTCTGCTCGCACATTGAACATACAAGACAACTTCGGCATCGAAGAAGGTAAGCCAGGTAGCTTACTGATTCTTCCTGCTGACAATGGCTTTGATGCAGTGCGCCGCCAAGTACCAGTGCAGTACTCAATACGACACGGTAAGGTGATTGCAGAGACTCAACCAGCGAAAACAAAAATAAATTTAGATCAAACTGAAGATATCAACTTTAAGCGTTAATATCGTCTATACTAATGATCAAAAGGAAGCTGAGATGCTTCCTTTTGTTGTGTTGGACGAAGCGACAAAACTATCACTAAATCAGTGTAAATCTTGTACATTCGCACGGTATGACAAAAAAAGCACAAATTTCTTAAGCAATGCGTGTACATCTCAAAAGACTGTGTTAACATGCTCTCGCTCTGTTAGCCGGAGTTATTTAAGTTAGATGAATAGTAAAAAATTGACATGTAAAATCGTTACCCGTTTTTGTAAGTAGTTTTTCCTTATTTCTTAGCAATATTAAATAATTCAATTATCAGCGCATTGCATTAAATGCAATCAACAACTTAGAAAATTTATGAATAAGGGACAAATTATGTCTAACACAAATACTGGCACTGTAAAATGGTTTAACGAAGAGAAAGGTTTCGGTTTCATTTCTCAAGACAACGGCGGCGCTGACGTATTCGTACACTTCCGTGCAATCGTTTCTGAAGGCTTCAAAACTCTGAAAGAAGGCCAAAAGGTTTCTTTCGAAGTTGAAAATGGTCAAAAAGGCCTACAAGCAGCAAACGTTGTTGCTCAATAATTAGCTCTTATAGCTAAAAAGAATTTTAAAGCGCTGATTTTTATCGGCGCTTTTTTATGCCTGCTTATAAACATTTCCCCTCTCGATACAGGCTTTCCCCCGTAAACTCTGAACAAATGCAAATCACCAGCCAAGCGTCCTCAACCTAGACTTTCTCAATTAAAGCTCAACGATCAATTTACGTCACTTTTTGTATGCACTTCCCTAGACAACACTTAATTCTCAGTAATCTTTTGATACTAACTCACGCTACGCCGAAAGTTTGATAAGCCCAAATATGGTTAAAGAACAATCCATTAGATTGTACTTATGAATACGCAATCGATATTCATAATAAAAATGAGTTATTTATCCAATCCTCATCCACTAATTATATAATTTTTAAAGCAAAGACCTTCGAAATCCGCTAACCTTGTTCGCAAGTGGCTTAGTTGTTTTGGTATCTGCAGTAAAAATAATGAACAAAGACGAATTTCAGAAATCCACCGCAAATCTAAAAAAAGCGGTGCCTCTTATGATGAAGAACAGGGTGTCAACGACACCTGCAAATTACGCACTTTGGTACACCTATGTCGATAACGCTATTCCCCAGCTGACTCAAGACATGGATGGTGTTTTAGAACACTACGGTATTTGTCCTCCTGCCGTTGGTGAGCAGCTATACAACAATTATGTTGCCAGCAAATCCGAAACCAATATCAATGACCTTCGCGCTAATTTGGAACTGTTAGTTTCTGAAGTTTCCAATTCAATGAATGACACCCTGACCGACACCTCCGCTTTTTCTGACATGATCGATAAAAGCTTCGAGGACTTGGCTCGTGTTGATAATGAAAGCCTATCTATTGATGAAGTCATGTCCTTAGTTCGACAGCTGGTGTCTGAATCCCGTCATATTCGTCACTCTACTCAGTTTTTAAACTCTCAGCTAAACTCTGCAACCTCAGAGATCACCAAGCTAAAAACCCAGTTAGTAGAAGTTCAGAAAGATGCGCTTTTCGATAGTACAACCACACTCTATAACCGTCGCTCTTTCGACCGTGACATAGAAACCCTGTGTGAAGCACAACAATCTTTGTGTCTGATTCTTCTCGATATCGACCACTTTAAAAATTTCAACGACACCTATGGCCACTTGTTTGGCGATATGGTGCTTAAAGCGATCGCTCGCAAGCTGAAGTTAAGTTGCCGTGAAGGTATTTCTGCCTATCGATTTGGTGGTGAAGAGTTCGCGCTGATTGTGCCTAACAAGTCTTTGCGTATTGCTCGTCAACTCGCTGATACCAATCGTCGCTCTCTAGAAAAGCTGTCGATTAAAGATCGCCGCAGTGGTCAACAAGTCGGCAGTATCACTGCATCGTTTGGTGTCGCTGAACTTGAACCCGGCGAATCAGCTCAATCGCTGATTGAACGTGCTGATAAGCTACTTTATGAAGCGAAATCACTTGGCCGTAACCGAGTCATGCCTTTGTAAAACACACCAACAATGCTCTTATCGACATATTAGTCGGCTCGTATTGAGACTAGAAAGCCCCAAAGTTCATTATCTTCGGGGCTTTTTTTTCTTTAGTTGTATAAATTACTTTAGCTAACTAGGATTCACCGTTAGATCTGGAAGCAATAATTCAAGCAGTAGTCTTCACCACTCTTTGCTCTGAACTCTTTATCTTCACTGCATGCCTTTGGTTTACCCTTTGCGTCACCTTGAATCAAACTGATCCAGTGGCGCATCGCTGCAATGGTCTCTTCACGCATTGTGGTTGTTGCTTCCATTGGTGATTGGCCAAACGTGGTGCATGATTCCAACTGAATATCATCAATTTCTACTAGCTCAATACAACCTGTCCCTTTGTGGCAACCAAACATCACCTCTAGGTGGCTGCCACTGCCATCTCGAAACAAGATAGAGTCTGGGTCGTTCTTCTCACCCATGTACGCTACAAACTGCTTAGGGTGCTTCAGACCGCTGTGCTGACCGTCTTTAAAGTAAGCCATAATATGGCGGTAATCGACTACGTAGCTGGTTACGTCTTGATGTGAGCCATTCTCTAGTGGGAATAGTCGATCAAGCAGCTGCTTTGCTTTCACTTGCTTTTCAGTTTGCTGATTAGCATTGATTGTCTCCACGGCAAAGACAGCTTCAGCGATAAATGGCTTTGATTGTTTTTGGATTTCTGTTTTATCGAATGTAAGCATATTCATAGTCTTTCCCTCTTGACCAGTCCGGTGATAACCACCGATTTCTACAGCAAAAATGTGTCCTAGAGCAATTATTCCAAACTAACGTTTAATTTATTTGTCATTTTGTGAATTGCTTAGTTTGTAGATTAGCGCTTTTTTACATACAATTTCACAACAAAAATTTTACAATGTGAATTTTACAAATATGGCCTTGTCAAAAAGTTTAGTTCGTCAGTCACATTTCCTAGGTACGAAAATACGTAACCTAAGAAAACGTAACCATTTAACGATGGAAGACCTGTCTGCGCGTTGTATTAGAATCGACCCAGAATGTGCTCCTTCCGTTTCTTACCTTTCAATGATTGAACGTGGAAAGCGGGTTCCGAGCATCGATATGCTGGAAGTGATTGCACAGGTCTTTCAGAAGAATCCGACGTGGTTCCTCGACGACGAATCTGAACAACAAGCCATTGCTCCTGATAAGGGGAATCGTGGTGGGATAAGTGGCATGGCGCTCGAGCCGAGCTTCCTATTCTCAAACGACATCCTGCAAATTGCGATTCCTGAGATGCTGTCACAAACGGGCATTTCAGGCCGCCAGTTTGCGCACCTCTTGATTCGAGCACACCAAGAGAGCAACCAGAACCACTTCCCTGACCTTGAGCGCGCTGCGGAAGAAGTAGGCTTAAAACGTCTTAACCTCAGCGTAGAAGACCTGATAGACATCGCTAGAAGCCTAGGAATCAACATCCGCTGGGTAACGCGAACGCCGCAAGACGTAGTCGATGAGCTCGGAATTAACGCTAAGCAGTTGGTGACATCCTTCTTTGAGCCTCCCGGTACTATCTTCTTAAACGAGATCCTTAAAGAGTACCCAACCCGTCTGAAATACGACCTTTCGGTTTATATCGGTCATTGCATTCTGCACAGCAAAGAGGGCCTAAAGAGTGTGTTGTCGGTCGGTAACAACAACACGTGGGACGACAACCAGATATCGGGATCTTCACAGCTCAACTCCCAAGATATTCTTCAAGCATGGCGAGACTTTGAATCCAGCTTCTTTGCTGGCGCACTTCTGTGCCCGAAAGTCCCGTTTAGGCAGCTACTTGACCGCACTGGTTACGAAATCGACGTTCACAAAAGAGCAGGGGTTTCCCCCTCTGTTGCGATGCGTCGAATGACTGTAGTATCGCCCTACCCTCACTGGCACTACTTTGATGCTTATGGGCCGGGGAAACTCAAGGCGGTATATCGCGGGAACGGGATTCCACTGCCTTGGGGAAATATGAGAACGGTCGCTGACCCATGTCAACATTGGGCTGTGTTCCGTCGATTATCAGAACCTCGAGCGGGAAGCTCGGCTCAAATCTCCATTTTGAATGTGGGTGATGAGCCAAGGATCTACTGCTGTGAATCCATCAATATGACGGACCCTGCGGGTAACAATCGTGTGTTGTGTGCTGGTATAGATCTCAACCCTGCGATTGATGCTCAAGGCGGTAATTCAAGAGACATAGCAGAGCAGCTAAAAGCGTCATGCGTTAACAATGGTGGCTCTGTGGCAATTCCGCGTAACATCAAGAAAGATCTCACGACAATAGCCAAGATTCTAAATATAAATTGGATTGAACGTGGGATTGAGACAGAGGCGAGGCTTATCTGCTCCAGAGGTGGAGAATGCCCACGCCAACCAAGCTGTTACTCGAAGTGTGGTGAGTAAAAAAGTAATAACAAAAAATAGAACCTAAAATTCAGGCAAAAAAAAACCAATCACAATAAGGGTGATTGGTCATATATTTTGTGTGAACAAAAAAGGTTCACTAACAACGTCAGTTGGCTAGGTGACCCTCGGCTTAAGAAGGGTCACCATTACTAATGCAGTATGCGTGCCAACTTTTAAAACACGTATTTACTACGCATCTGGACACGTATTAGCCGTATATCCTTGTTTGTTTTGCAAACTGGAATTGCAAATTGCGAAATTAAACAAAAACGCTAGTGATTATGTTGTTATTAATAAATCATTAAAGATTCATTACCCTTCCCCAAAATGCCATATTTCCCTTAGATTCAATCACTTTAAACAGCAATAAACCTCTCCCTAGGTTACTCAACATAAACAACACCCATAACAACGCCCATAAAAAAACGCGAACATTGAGATCCAATATTCGCGCTTATTTGAGTTAGACAGTAAAAAGTCACTAATCAACGAGAACTCTCCTGTGAGACATTCTCGTTATTGGACCTCTATGGTCTATCTAATAGACTCTACTTCTGAGGAGCTGGCTTAGAGCGGCTTCTCGACGGTGAAGGTTTGTTGCCTGTTGGCTTATTTGACGACTTGCTTGGGCCGTAGCTACCGCCGTAACCAGACTTCTTAGGCTTGCCTGCAGGTTTACCCGCGTTATTTGGCTTACCAGTACCGTTAGATTTACCCGCACCGCTTGGTTTGCTTAGAGTGTTCTGAGCACCCGCGTTATTTGCAGCAGGTTTATTGCCCGCACTACCGCGCTTAAAGTTGCTGCCGTTGTTTCTTACTGACTTATCTTCACCTGTCGCAGCTGAATTGTTTTCAGCCGGTTTCTTTCCAGATGTTGGTTTACGCTTTGGCGCCGAACCATTGCCAGCTACATGACGCTTGTTCTTACCTGCTGGCTTGTGCCCGCGAGCGTTATCACCAGAGCGTTGACCATCAGCATGCTCACGTGGCTGTTTTGCTTTCTTCTGTTTCTTAGGCTTGATTGGACGTGAATCCAAGCGAGACTCAGGTAACTTGTTTACTGGAGAGAAACCTTCCAGTTCACGACGCTCTAGCACTTGTTGAATAAGGCGTTCAATACCGAACAGCTCACCCACTTCATCCGCACAAACCAATGAAATCGCTTTACCTACTTCACCAGCACGGCCAGTACGACCGATACGGTGTACATAGTCTTCTGATACATGAGGAAGATCGAAGTTAACTACTTGAGGCAGTTGTGGGATATCGATACCACGAGCAGCGATATCAGTTGCAACAAGTACTCGTACCTTACCTGTTTTGAAGTTCTCTAAGGCTTTAGTACGTGCACCTTGGCTCTTGTTGCCATGAATAGGTGCAGCAGTGATGTCTTGCTCTTCAAGGAAGCGAGCAAGCTTATTAGCACCGTGTTTCGTCTTGCTGAACACCAACACTTGTCGCCAATCGTTATCTTTGATTAGCTTCGCTAGCATTGCGCTTTTTTTCTTTTTGTCTACTGGGTAGATGCTTTGCTCAACCGTTTTTGCCGTCGAGTTTGCAGGGCTTACTGAAATTTCAACAGGATTGTTCACTAAGCCTTTCGCTAAGCTGCGGATATCATCAGAGAACGTCGCTGAGAACAGTAGGTTCTGACGCTTCTTAGGCAAGAAAGCCAAGATCTTACGGATATCGCGGATGAAACCCATATCTAGCATACGGTCTGCTTCATCTAACACTAGGATTTCTAGTTGGTCGAAACGCACTGCATTTTGGTTGTATAGGTCAAGGAGACGACCAGGTGTTGCCACCAACACGTCACTGCCTTTACGCAGTTTTTGCATCTGAGGGTTAATCTTCACACCACCAAACACGACCGTCGAAGTCAGCGGTAAGTTAATACCGTACTTCACTACGCTGCCATTCACTTGCGCAGCAAGCTCACGAGTTGGCGTTAGCACGAGCGCACGAACTTGGTTCTGACGTACGCGAGTACCTTTCGATAACATTTCAAGAATAGGTAGCGTGAAGCCTGCAGTTTTACCTGTACCTGTTTGAGCAGCGGCCATAACATCTTTGCCCGTTAGGACAGCTGGCACGGCTTTCTCTTGTATTGGTGATGGCTTATCGTAACCTTGTGCTTCAATAGCTTTAAGGATCGGTTCAGAAAGGCCAAGGGAGGTAAAACTCATAGATTATTTTCTCAGTTGAATAACATTTAGTATGAGCAACACGTTAAAAAGTGCGTTGCTTCAGCTTTTGCTCATCAAATACATTGATACGGAGCAAAGCGCGGTATTCTGAGGCTTTTCCCCCCATTCAGCAACTAAATTCTAATCGCAGCTAAAATTCAACCTAGATAACTTGTCGCTTCTGTTCGTACATTTTTTCATCAGCGGCTTTCAAGAGCGCATCGACATCATTGTAGTTACTATTGTGAATAACCCAACCCACACTGATTCTGAGATAAATAGAGTGCGCTTCGTACACAACTGGCGCCGAGCATATCGCCTTTCGTAGTTTAGTCACGATTGAAGATACGTGTTGATCATCGATGATGCGTGGCAACAAGACCAAGAACTCATCACCGCCTATCCTTGCAACGATATCTGAAACACGCAGCTCACTTCTTATGCGGTTAGCACACTCGATCAATACCTGATCGCCTGCCGCGTGACCATAAGTGTCGTTGATTGCTTTAAACCCATCGAGGTCGATATTTACAACAGCAAAGGTTCTCGCTCTCTGTTTTTGAGTGGTTTTGAAGGCCTGTTTGAGGCTGTACATGAAGTATCGACGATTCGGTAACATCGTTAGCTCATCATGCATAGAGCGGCTATCTGCAATCCGGTACAGACGATAAATAGTAAAGAAGGCAAACGCCAACACTAATATAATGGAGTAGCCTACCAGCCTTACCGCTTGGATTCGATACCAAGGCTCATCCATCAATACATGTTCGTTACCGGAGAGAGCAAGGTACCAACCCCCGTATGGGAAACTCACCTGTTCAGTGGCGAACGCATTATCGAACACATCCTGAGTGCCATAAAAGACAGCGCCATCTTTCCCTGAACTGTTTGCACCACGAATTGCTAATTCATACTTGTTCTCTATCTTGCCGATTCCAACATCTTCAAACAGCTCATCTAAACCGATAACAGCACTGGAGACACCCCAATAATCTTGATTAAAAGGCGGATCTCGGAAGATCGGAGTACGTGTAATGAGGGCTTGCCCACCTTGAAACAGCTCAAAAGGACCAGCAATAAAGGTGTTGCCAAGATTACGGGCTATCTCAACAGACTCCCATTGATTTGGGTGATCACGATAATTAATACCGAGAATCTGCTCATTACCTTCCATCGGGTAAACAAAATTTAGAATGTCGTCTTTGGCGAGTCCGATAAGTCGAATATGGAAGCCATCTTGAATGATATTCTCTGCAATCTTATCCCAATTTTTTACCTCTCCATCGGGGTTGATGGTCACTAAGGTCGAGAAATTATTGAGGATATACATATCTGACACGATCGCGGCTTCAATCCGAGAACGAATAATGGATAGTTGCTTTTTTGCCTCTGAATACGATTCGTTTTTAAGAAAAGTTAATTGCTTGGCATGAAAGAACTCAATTGCGCTTACTATCGCAAGAAAAAAAAGAAAAGCTACTACTCTGGCAGACCACTGCTTGCTAGAACCACTTGGCATTTACGAACCTCTAACACTATTGTTCTATATACTGCCTTATAACGGCTCATTTCTGGCTTATTGCTCCAGTATGCCGCTAAGTCATTAAAAATCCATACTAACGTCGACTATCTATCAAATATTGGGTGATCCATCACTTCAAACTTCTTTACTAAACGAATGGTTTAATCAAAAAGGGTTAGTGAACCTTATAAAGCTTACATTGTATTGACTCAACGCTTACATTAAAGGATTCATCAATGTTATTTTACATAGACTAATAATCAGCTTGGTACCTCACGACATGAAGTTAAAAACTATCACACTGTGTACATTGCTATCAGCCTCGGTTGCCGTTCACGCACAAGAAAACGTTCAAGCGCCAACCGCAGTGAACGTTCAATCCCAAGCAGATTCGCTCAATTCTCAAGAACAATCTTTCAAGCAATCTGCAGACCTAATTCGCACCACCTACGAAAGCCAGCTTTACACCCTGCCTGCATTCAAAGAAGGTCACTACGGGCTGCGCATGTATCGTCAAACATTAGACGATAAGTATTCAGCGGCGGTGTGGAGCGACATGGCTCGAGTGGCAAGCAAGCTCAGCACCCTGTCGAATGACGTTCAAACCATGGAACAAATCGTACTCTACTCAGAGAAGCGAGTTGCATCTTATATTGGTGATAACGATGAGCGCAGTATTCGACGCTACAACATCACCAAGCACATGCCTGAATACCTTTACCTTGGTGTTGACCTTCTAGGCTCTATGGCTCGTGCTAACGAATACGGTTTAGAACACAAGAACGATGCCAAGCTACGCGAAATCATTCGTCGCTATGACTTCTCACGATACGTGACCAATGAAGACATGGTGAAAGCGTGGGCGGCTCAACTCGCCAATCAAGTCTACTGGCTGCGCCAACTGGGTGAACAAGATGTCGTTGATGAGTTTGTCGAAACCTTCAAAAAAGCGTACCCAGACGATGAAGATAAGAAGCTTTCAAGTCAGCAATTTGGCAACAAACTCTACGGCATGACACACGTCATCTTCGGCGACTCAGAATATTACCAACATCAAGTAAGCGAACAAGACCATCAATGGATCTACGATTACTTTAGAGAAAACATCGATACGATTCTGCTGCGTGCGAAAGAAGATGTGATTGCTGAGGTTGGATTAACCTTCTTATTGGCAGGTTTAGAAGATGACCCAGTTCTAGAGAAAACTCGACTCGCGATTCAAGCTTCAATCGATGAGAAACAAGGCATGATCCCTTCAATTACTGGCGATTTTGACCTTGAGTACGGTGAACACCGCAACGTATTAGCAATCATGCTACTCGATTGGCAGCAAGTGAATGAAGCGCCGACTTATGAAGGCAACCCTAAGGTGTTTACTAACATCCCTTACGGACTCATTAAAAACCAACCACCGAAGAACTAGCAGCATACCTAGGCTGGTCTTAGATACTTAGGTTGGTCATAGAACCCAAAAAGCCGCATACCTTTCAAGGCCTGCGGCTTTTTACTGTTTGCTACGTCAGTACTCGTATTAAAAGTTGTTAATATCAAAACGTGCGTAAAGATAAAAACAAAGACGACATCAAGCCCCAGACACTGCTTTGTTCATCACTATCGTGAAATCCCCTTCTGCGTAGCCCTCTATTAAAGAGACATCATCACATAGGGTTTTACAGAAACGATAGACACCTTGAGGGTGATAACTCATCAAGGTATTACGTGAAGGATATTGGCTTGAATTGAGAAGATTAAAAATCACCGTCTGATTCGCCAATTCATACATACGAGTAATCATGTTTGTCAGATAGTCAGAATCACGAGAGATGTAGTTCAGTGAACCACTGGCGATAACAATGTCATGCGCCTCAAGGTTCATTTGGCTCATGTCTCCCGACAAAAACTGACAACGATCTTCTGTGTAATTCTGCTTAGCCTTTTTTAGAAAGCCTGCATGTTGGTCAACACCGGTGTAAGATTGAATTCGATAGATGCTGTCGAGCAGTTCAAACAACTCGCCATAGCCACAACCCAAATCTAAAACACGCTTCTTTTCGAAATCAGCCGAGCGAGCGATCACTTCAAAGCGACACAATTGACTCTCTTCGCTAGTCCAACCTAAAGCTTTAGCCTTGTCGCCATTCGAGCGGTTAGTTTGTTTCCGATGATAGCGATACACCTTCCAACGATCGAGCCAGTGCATTCAAATCAGCCCTACTTCAATGAACATCAGCACACCTTGATAAGATTAAGCTTTAGAACTTGAAGAAAAGAGCCCACCGATTTTATAACCGATCGCATAGCAAACCACGGCGACAGTAACAAACACCAATGCCGAGAAGAAATACGCTACAGACGCTGTGACACCAGCCCCCCACACCACGCTGAACACCAAACCGAGATAAGCCTCTTTTGGCCACTGGTAGATAGGAAACTGAGCGCCGCCAGCAATTAGGTAAACCATCGCAAACAAGCCAATGAAGGTAACAATAAGACCGATGAGAACGCGAATGTTCATGGAGAGACCCTTGATTAATTTAGCTTGGTTGCCATTGTTCCTAATCGAAAGCGGATATGCTTAGTCGGAACCGAATATTCTCAATCGAAATCGAATGTTCTTAATCGAAGCCGAATGTTATTAATCGCAACCTGATGATATTCAAGTATATCGGATAAAAGGAACTGGCTCTATTACTCTTCCGAGTGAGCTTTTACTCACGATAGACAAATCACAGTCGACGGCCAAAACCTGATTTCGCCTGATTAACAGGCACAAAAAAGCGGACACCCTCCTTACGTTAACTCCGTAAGTAAAGTGTCCGCTTTAACTGAATATAGCTTAAAGCAGGATGAAAATACCCGCTAAGCATGCACTCATTAGGTTTGCTAGCGTACCAGCAGCTACAGCTTTCAAACCTAAGTTTGCAACTTCAGCACGGCGCTCTGGTGCCATAACACCGATTGAACCTAACTGAATCGCGATAGAACCAATGTTAGCAAAGCCACATAGAGCAAAAGTCACGATCACTTGGCTGTGTTCAGATAACAGAGCTTTGTTCTCAACGAAGTCGATGAAAGCAACAAACTCGTTCATAACGATCTTCTGACCGATGTAAGAACCCGCCATCAATACTTCGTCACTTGGGATACCGATCAGCCATGCAAGAGGCGAGAACAGGTAACCAAAGATAGCTTGTAGCGTAATACCCGCAAAACCGAACGTTTCACCTAGGCTTTCTAGGCCAGTGTTGACCATCGCAATCACACTCACGAATGCAACCAACATAGTACCAACCGCTACCGCAACCTTCATACCGTTCATCGCGCCGCTTGCCAATGCATCAATCACGTTGCTTTGGTCAGCTTTATCTAGTTCGATATGGTCGTAATCACTTGGTGTGCTGCGCTCAGGAACAATGATCTTCGCCATTAACAGACTGCCCGGAGCCGCCATAAAGCTTGCAGCGATAAGGTATTTAAGCTCAACACCAAGGCCAGCATAACCACCAAGTACACTACCCGCTACCGACGCCATACCACCTGCCATTACAGCAAACAGTTCCGAACGAGTCATAGACTTTAAAAAGGGACGAATAAGAAGAGGAGACTCACCCTGAGAAAGGAAGATATTACCTGTAGCAACCAGAGATTCAGCTTTACTTGTACCCAGCAGTTTTTGCACCGCTCCGCCCAAGATTTGAATCACTTTTTGCATAACGCCTAAGTAATAAAGCGCAGAAATCAAAGCACTGAAGAAGATAATGATTGGAAGCACGCGAACCGCGAAAATGAAGCCTTCAGTAGCAAGGTCACCGAAAAGGAATGCGATACCAACGTCTGCAAAACCAAGCAGGCTAGAAACACCATTACTTAGGCTTGTTAGCGCCAATTGTCCCCATGGGAAATACAAGACTAAGGCTGCAAAACCGATTTGAAGTAATAGTGCACGAGAGACCGTTTTCCAGTTAATTGAAGAACGACTTTCAGATAACAGGTACGCGCAAGCAATCAGTGCAAGAACACCGACAAAACCAAATAGAATATTCATAATGTGTCCTAGTAATCCTTAAAGAGTGAACATGAGCCAAGCAAATGACATCAAAGGAACAGGACAAAGAACCGCAAGCAAAACGCTACGCGATGAAGGAGCTAACAGGGTTAGCGAATGTAACAACGAGTTGTTCATGTAAAAAATCACCTTATACAAGCAGTGGAACGTAGCTGGTCCGGTCCGTGGGGTCATTCACATATCCATGTGACGGCTTGTATTGGCTAAGCACCGGCTTAAAACCGGAAAAGAAGTATAAACAGTTAAGTGAGACTTTCATCACATTTTTTGACGCAAACGATCGCGCGGTCATAAAGCGTACAAATCGAACTACTTCTCGCAATAATTCATTTTCCCAGCAAGAAATAATGCAAAAAAAACCATCATTAAAACAAAAAGCCACAGAGTGTGGCTTTTTAAAAATATGAGATCAAAGTGGGAATAACTAGTTTAGCAGGGCACTTTTCACTTCAGCATCTCGGAATATCTCTTCAAAACGCTGTTTGTAGATCAGTTGCATCTCATTGATGATTGCACCACCATCAGGTACATCATTCTCGCCTTGGAAATTTTTGCTGAGTAGCTTATTACCAGCTTCATCATAGATAATCACATTAACGTTGTACCAAGAGTTATCCGTAAATGCGTGGAAGTCATACTTCCACTCATTCAAGACAAACATCATCGATTTGTTGTCGAATGCTTTCATCTGCTCAGCAACCTTGGTGATATCCTCTTCAGGCGTCGTCTCAACCGACTCAACAGCTACTTGCTGTTTTTTCAAGCCTGCGACCAATCTGTCAGTCAAAAATTGAGACATTGGCTGCTGTGTCGCCGTGTTGTAGGTATAAGGAATACCTAACGAACTGCGAATAATTCCCTCAAATTTTGGCTCTTTATCATGATCGAGAACGTATGGTCTCTTATCGATTACAGCGACGGTCAACGCTTTTTCCTGTGGAACTTCATTGAGTTGAGGCGCACTTTGTTCTGCTGTTAATACCGTTGCACAACCAGAAAGCCCTAACGATACTGCAGCGAGCAGTAAACTGACGAGTTTTTTCATAGATTTACCTATCTTATTGTTTTGAATAGGCTGTTCTAACAAAAATCGACTTAATGAGTAAACATTCATAAAATCAATATTTTACATAATTGTTATTTATATAAATTCGCTCACACATCGGGTTAAATTTATTGAGTCATCAGTCAATAACAAGGGTTTGTAACGGAACGTTATGAAATGAACAGATTATGTTCAAGCTATCAAGCAAAAGCACAAGGACATCGGCGCGTACTATGTTCTAGCACCAAAAATTGCGATGCCTCATGCTCGTCCTGAGGATGGTGTGAACGAAGCATCACTGCAAGTGACAGTATTCAAGAAGGGTGTTGATTTAGAGTCGGAAGACAACGGTGACGTTTATCTTTCAATTACTCTGGCGGCAATGGACTCAGACAGCCACATCCACACGATTATGGCGCTATCAGAGTTGTTCCAAAATGATAATGACATTGATGCCATCATCGCAGCGGAAACTGAGCAAGCGATCATCGAGATCTTAAAGCGATACTAATCTCGATCTAAAAATCCTGATAAGCCCCCATTAAAAAAAGCGATAGCCTCGGCTATCGCTTTTCTGTTTCTGGTGTTTAGTCATTTCGACCGAGTATGAGTTTAGGCGTCACACCTCGAAAGCATTCAGTGGCGTTAAAACGCGTACATTCGTTTGTCTGTCGATAATTCAAAGCAATATTGCGCGTGTTTATTAAGGCACTCAAACACTTCTCGATCCAACTTAAAGTTATCAACGTGGTCCCTCAAAATAGCGAGAGTCTCTTCTAACGTCATGCCTCCACGATAAGGTCGAGACTGAGTTAGCGCTTGAAACACATCCACCACAGCAACAATTCGACTGGGTTGATCCAACTCTTCCGCCGTTTTTCCCATTGGGTAACCCGAACCATCTAACCTTTCATGGTGATTAGATGCCCACTGACAAACCTGAGGTGAACTGAACAACTCCTGCAATGCGAATCGAGTGTCCGTTGCATGGCGTTTAATACAGCAATACTCTTCTTCAGTGAGTAAATCCGGCTTATGCAGAATGTCATTAGGGGTTTGCAGTTTACCGATATCATGGACTAACCCAGCCAGATAGAGTTTGCGCTGAGTGGTGTAGGAATAACCCAGCTGTTTGGCGAGGTATTCTGAAAGCTGCCCAACCTTTAAAGAGTGCTTAAAGGTAAACGAACTTTTGGTATCAACAACATTGGCGATAAACTCGGCAAAGGCCACCGTCTCATCCAGCGACATTTGCTGGGAGAAAAATGGCACAGGTTCAAAGTTATCCCTCATGTTCTCGATGTATGGAATCTCCATAGAAAACCAGAAGTCATCCAAATCAACCAACTCGCACATGTGTTGCACAAGGTTGGTTTCGAACATCTCATCCGCTTGTTCAGTCAAACGTTCAATGATGCTCGCTTTGCCATCTGGTGTTAGGTTTCCATAACGATCAGAAGAGGTTATGCCGTATAGATAATCGACTCTATCGGCAAGCATCACGATGGCAGCTAGTTCTCTTTCTAACTCGCTGATATGAATAGCCCTTAGCTCAGACCACGGAGTATGGTGATAAAGAACCGGCTTAGCAAATATAGAAAGAACTGGGCACTCTTTTAAGATTTGGTAGCCCTTTTGACAATGGTGATAGCTTGAGTCAGGTACAAACCCAGACGTTAAACTGAGCTGTTCATCAATTTGCGAGACACCACAGTCGTGAATCAAGCCTAACGAAAACGCGAGCTGCGCTTGCTCTTCTTCCCACCCCACACTCAGAGCACATCGATACGCGATATAGCCCACTCTCTGTCCATGATTTTTACTTTCGAAACCGACGTTATCAAGCGCCTTAGCAATACCGAATAGAGCCTTCCTTAAGTCCACGGTCACGTCCTGGCAATGTTGATTCATTATTTAAGCCTAGCATTTTTATATTTTTTATATATTTAGGCCGCTAATACTAATGCATAGCTAATGATTATATACACAACTATTGTAAGGTTTAATGAGTTTCGTGATAGAACCAACGTATCACGAAAAATCCGTGCTACAAATGGTTGCATATTAAAAATCATGCGACATTATAGCCTGCCGACTAAGATTCGCTTAAATAAGCAGCCATAAGAAAAGGAAAGACATGTTTAAAACGGTTATCGACAACGAACTCTCCATCGCATTGGTTGAAGAGAGCTTCGCTTCTCACTACGCGGAAATCTCACAAAGCCAGAATGAGTACCTAAGTCAATGGCTCGTGTGGCCGCCACATTGTAAAACCGAGCAAGACTTTAGGATCTTCATCCAACGCTCGCTACACGATTATGCGGAAGGGAAAAGCATGACCTGTGCGATCGTGTATCAAGACAAGGTCGTCGGTAACTGCAGTTTCAATACTATTGATCATGATAAGCAAAAGGTGACGATAGGTTATTGGTTATCTGAGACATACCAAGGAAAGGGGATTGTGACGCGCGTTGTCCAGAAGCTGATTGATATTGCTTTCAATGAGTTAGATATGGAAAAGGTAGAGATATCAGCCGCAACCGGTAACCAAAGCAGCCGTAAGGTTTGTGAGCGCTTACATTTCACGTTAGAAGGTATCATCACGCGTAACGAAAACTTGAATGGTCGCATCATTGACCACGCTATTTATGGCCTTCATCGCTCTAAGCTCTAAGCTCTAAGCTCT
Organism: Vibrio sp. 1F255; assembly: GCF_041439145.1. Classification (NCBI taxonomy): domain Bacteria; kingdom Pseudomonadati; phylum Pseudomonadota; class Gammaproteobacteria; order Vibrionales; family Vibrionaceae; genus Vibrio; species Vibrio sp. 1F255. Next base: position 64,079 of record NZ_JBGONQ010000026.1, read on the forward strand.
AAGCTCTAAGCTCTAAGCAGTAGTACTAAGAAGTCACTCGCTTGTAAATCGGAATATAACAAAGCCACGGTATTAGTCGGTGGCTTTGTTATTTGACGAGCCTGAAGAGCTCTTGAAGCTGCAGCTTATGCGATCTTAGGAATCACGATACTGAACTTGGCGCCACCATAGTTGCTGTCGTCGATTTTGATATCCCAAGAAAGTTTTTTAGCCGCCGATAGAGCAATCGCGAGGCCCAACCCCAATCCACCGTTGGTCGACGTTCTGCTTGAGTCTAGTCGAGAGAACGGAAGGAATACCTCATCACGCCTATTCTCTGGTATTCCAGAACCATTGTCTTCAATCACCACCAGCCAGTTTTCTGAGTTCTCATCCAGCGTCATCCACACTTTGTCTTGTGTGTAATTACCCGCATTCTTGAGAACGTTATCGAACACCAAGCGTGCCATTGAGCAATCACACTTAATCTTGCACTCTAGCTGTACCTTAGATTCAAAGGTGGCATTGTCTAGTTTCGAGTAACGAATTCGGTCTAGGCAATACTCACGAAGATCGGAGGTCACTTTAACGAGCTCAAAGAAAGAGTTATCCATGACATTCAACTTCGACAGCATGATGATTTCTGACGTGAGCTCGTTGATATCCTCAATGTAGGTATCAATGTCATCGAAAAGAACCTGATGATTATCGGGGGCTCCCCTTCTTAGGATATCGGTCGCCAGTTGAATACGACTTAGCGGAGTTCGTACTTCGTGTGGGATAGCTTGAGCGAAAATATGACTTTGTTTTACTTTGCTTTCGATCTCTTCAGCCATGAAGTTAAAACTGCTGGCCAAATCAGAAACAGGATGGATGTCGTCCATGTCAGATCGAGTACTAAGCTTGCCCTTACCAAACTGTTTCTGCTTCTCGACGAGCAACTCTATTCTTTCTTGAAAACGCCTCACAGGTAAGTAAACACTTGCTCCAATCGCCACAATCACAGCCAACAACAGCCCTAACAAAAAGTGTCGTTCTGAGTCTTCGTACCATTCAATGTCAGGAGAGAAAAAGTCCCCTACCTCACTGAACCCAAAACTGAATTTAGAGTTTGGTAGCTGAAACACGGTCGAATAGAAGTTGTCATCACTTAGATATATCGGCACACCGTTTAAGGTTGTGTATAACTCACATTGTTGGCAAGGCGCCTCGCCCGACCAATTCTCCAACAGGCGTAAATTGAAGATATAAAATTGTTGGTAGCCTGTTCTATCGAGCTCTTTATAGAGTGAGTTTTCTTGATTGTGTTGACGAACATACTGCTCCGCAAAGTAGATGCCATCATTGAGGAAGGTTTCGATCTCGGTGCGTCGCATGTACCCCTCACCAAGGTTCAAGAACAAAAATATCGTTGCCGACATCCCAGTCACAATCCCAAGGTATAAGCGAGCAAACATCGAAACCGAGCGAAGCTTCGTAGCAATGAACTTACGCAACCAGCATGTACCCCTTGTTGCGAACCGTACGAATCAACTGTTTGTCTTTTGCGTGAATGCGCAGCTTTCGGCGTAACCCAGACACGCGCATATCAATCGAGCGGTCGTTGAACGCGTAATCTATCCCTCTAAATAACTGACAGCACTGGTCTCGAGTCACGACCTGACAGATGTTATTAACGAGAAGGTTTAAGATTTCAAATTCAGCAGAAGTAAGCTTGAGGTGTTGGCCGTAGAGCGTGGCACTTTGAGCAGAGCTGTTGATTACAATATCGCACTGTTTTTCAGCCGTAGTTTCTTGCGCAGTTTTTACGGGAGTCGCTCGACGCAATAACGCTTCAATTCGCGCTAACAAGGCACGGCCACGAATCGGTTTGGCAACGTAATCGTCCGCACCAAATTTAAACAAGCTGACCTCGCTCATTTCATCGGCGGAAGCCGTTAGCACTAAAATCATTCCATTGTAAAACTCACGGGCTTGACGGCAAATTTGCGCGCCGCTCATCCCTGGAAGCATCAAGTCCAACAGCACTAAATCAGGTTCAATACTACGGATCGCTTCAAGTGCCAAGTTCCCTTCATGAACAACGCTAACATTGTAACCTTCAGCTTCGAGGTAAAGCGTCGTTAGACGAGCTATCTCTTGGTCATCTTCAACAATGAGCACTTTGGTTTTCGACATTCCTATCACCAGTATTTATTAAAAGCGAAGGCAGTATATATACTGGTCATAGATCATCAATATTGGAATCAGAGCCCTACATTTACCGTACGCAAAACATAGTAATCACTTTTGTACATACACGTTTACAGAATAGAGAACCAACAACCGGTGCGCCTTGGTTTATCAAGGTTTCCTCCTTCAGAGCACACCATTTTGATGTGCAAGGAAAGTGGCTCTTTGATAAAAGCGAACTGCTGCTAAACCTAACCTGTACAACAAAGCAAAAAGAGAAGCTGATAAAAGCCAGATACAACGCAGAACACGACTGTTTAACGGAGCTTTATAATCGCCGTGGGATCAGCAACCTTCTAGAAACCAGCATTGCCTATCGCTCACCGTTTGAATTGATGTTTGTCGACCTTGATGGCTTCAAATTAGTTAATGACACTTATGGGCACACTGTCGGAGACCAACGACTCAAACAGGTTGGTGAACGCCTTAAACAGTTGGTTGATGAGAAATGCATGATAGGGCGATTTGGTGGCGACGAATTCATTGTGATTGCCCACACCTGCCGAAATCAAAATATCCCACTACTTTGCTCTCGCATCATTGATGCCTTAAACCGAAGTTTCCATATCAGAGGCATCGGCAGTTTATCTGTCGGTTGCAGCATAGGTACCGCGCATTTCCCTGATAATGCCGTCGATCAAGAGTCACTGCTCAAGCAAGCGGGTATGGCGATGCATATGGCCAAAGCAAATGGACGAAATCGATTTCAAACTTTTACACCTTGCTTAGCACAAACCCTTCACCGCAAGGTAGAGATCCGTCATCGACTCACGCATGCCTTAGAGAACGACGACCTCAATCTTCATTACCAACCGATAATGAACACTAACAGCGACAAGGTGAAAGGGTTTGAAGCCTTGCTTCGATGGTCAGACAAAGAGCTAGGTAACATAGGCCCTGATGAGTTTATTAGCTTAGCGGAGGAGACGGGGCAGATTGTACCGCTCGGGAAATGGGTTCTGAACTCTGCACTCAAACAGCTATCGATATGGCAACGTGAGTTTGATAGTGAGTTGATGATGAGTATCAATATTTCGAGTATTCAGATGCACGCGACCTTTGCCGAGCAGCTATTAGCAATGTTGAACTTCTACAATATCCAACCTCAAAGCATCGCCCTTGAGATCACCGAATCTTCCATGATCTTCAAGCATGGTGAAGTCAGGCAAGCGTTAAGCGATATTTCTAAATTGGGCGTAGAGCTTCACCTTGATGACTTTGGCACAGGCTACTCGTCACTGTCGATGTTGCATGACTTACCGATTAGCACCGTGAAACTCGATAAAAGCTTCGTCCACGGTTCACACAAAGGGAGCAAAGCGATTGTCCAAGCCACCCATGCTATCTGTGAAAAATTGGGGCTAAAAGTGGTTGCTGAAGGTGTCGAAACCGAAACGCAAAAAGCGTTCTTAATCGATTGTGGATACCAGTATCTTCAGGGATTTTTATTTAGTAAACCAATTCCCTCAAATGAAGTCGAAAGTCAGTTTTTGAATGGTCGACAATCCTACAATTAAAGACTTATTTATCAATAAATTAAGTCGTTTGAATACTTCCTAAACAATCGGCTGCTGTGGGTGTGTACGCTTACGTATGCTTACATAGCGTTTAACAGTAAGAGGAAATAATTAAGCTATTGTTTATAAAGAAAATTACTTAGAAATTCACACAATAAAACACCAAACCATTATACCCACTAACTGTAATGACTTGGGTATTTAGATTACCCTCATTCCGTCCCTTTAGCAGAGCAAATAATCGGTAACCATGAACAGACAAAACGGCTTCACTCTTTTAGAACTCATCATCTCTGTATTAATTTTAGCGATCGTTTCGGCGACAGCTATGGTCAAGTTCTTAGACGTTCAAGGAAGTGCTCGGGCGAGTAAAATACATGATGTGGCTGGTAACCTTCGCACGGGTATCGATATGATCTACGCGAAGTCAGCGATTGCTGGCGTTGAGGATGAGTGCAACTATGTTGAAAAGACGGAGATTGAGACCTACTACGTTTGTCATGGTTACCCAATCGCCTATGTTGACTCACTAAGAAGACTGCTCAATATCGACGCAACAGAGCTTCATGTTATCAACAAAGAAGTAGACTCTGGCAGCAATGCAGAAAGAGTAGCCGCCATCTCTTTCGACACCGAAAACTACACCTATTCGCCAGAAGGAGACTTTTGTCAGGTGCTTTATCAGCCAGAAAAAGAACCACAGATCGTGGTGCTTGATGGTGCATGTTAAATACTCAACGATTGCACGCTTCCATAGTTAACACAAAGCCACCGCAACAGATCTTTGAATATCATGTGGTTACGCTAACATTTGCTCAAAAATAACACTAATTGATCTAACTTGTTGCTGCTTATACTTTTAGGCAGTGCTCATGGTATAGCACCAACCTCATTCATATCTTATTTTCATCACTAGCCGATTAATATTTACATAGACACATATTTGATACATATGTCAATAATAATTCCATTAAATTTCTTTAATCAACACATCATGATAAAAATCATCCTTTCCCTATTTTAAATATCCCACCTTAAAGTTTAATTATTTAAATTTCGTAACAGAATAAATTAAAGTCAATCATTCAACAAATATAATTAATTCTATCATTGATTACTTTAATTAAATCACCAAAACAATACGCCACATAAATTATATTAATATCACATAAAATGACATAATTTAATTTTATCATGAAAAATTCTGATAAATCTCACACATCGATAAACCGAATGAATACCATCAGAAGCTACATTAGAAACCTCTAAATCCAGTCGCTAAACCTACCGCGTAGAAGCTGTGAAATGGATAAATACCAAAACAAATGGATAAATCCCCCTTACCCCTTGTAAATCATTGGCTTTCATTTATAAATTCAACTTTTGGGTGAACATCTCCATAACCTTTCATTAAAGCCCAAATTCTGCGATTAGTATCAACATCTTGAGATAAAATGGTGACATTTTGGTTATATTATTTAGATCGAACTCTTGTGTTGAATGAAAATCCCAGCCATCACATATCCATCACACAAATATAATAACTATCGCTTAGGAGTTGAGCTATGCACTGTTCTTTCAATATAAATAACAATAATGAGAGCTTGCAACTGATCTACAATGAAGAAAAAATATACATAAAAAGAGACAGTAATAAGATATCAGAGGAAACTCTTAATAGTAAAGAGAGTTTTGTTTTCAAATATCTTATTGAACACTCGTCAATATCAAACCCTCAATCTGCACGAGATGTTGAAGAATCTTTTAAATTACACTTTGACGAAGAGTTTAGCTTATACGCGTTAAAAAACATTATTGCTTCTATAAGAAAGAAATATCGAAGCTTATGCAAAAAAGCGAAGGTAGATAATAATAGCGAACTTATCTCTAACCTTTATAAGGTAGGTTACTTTATCGATCTCGATAAAAGCTCAACCAACCGTATCGCACCAAAGTATGACATCAACCAATTCAAGCCCAGCCAGTTCGAGATGTTGAAACTGATGTTCAACACCTATCATCGAGAACTGATCAAGGCTCTGATAGCCGTGTTCACCATCTCTTCCTTTTTCCTATTCGTTGTCTACTTTTTCCAAATCCTTTATACGACGAAGATTGCGAATGAATACAGTGAGAACACCAAACACATTGCAGCAGAAGTCATGGACTACGGTTGCGATAGCCACGGGGCTGTGCACTCGCTAAGGCACTCGCTCAACCTTGACTCTGTCGTCATGACCACACCTTATGGCTCCTGCTATATCTCGAAAACACGTTCTAAGATGATAGAGCTCAATCAAGTAGACGACTTCTACGATAGTGCTGACTTTGCCTATTCCCGCTTCATAGATACCGAGCACGACATTGAGATGGTTGCTCGAATATCTAAGCGCTCTATCGAAGCTCGATACAACAACTCGCTATTGCCTCTGTTAGTCGATTCTATCTCCATCCAGAAGAATGGTAACTACATCTTAAACCTTGGCGAAGAGAGTAAATCGATCTATCAAACCTCCCTACCAACGGGTGCAACCATCACCTTCTACAGTGACGACATTGTTGCGCTGTGGATTGCGCTTTCTCTGATACTCGCCACCCTGCTTTATCGCTCCTATATTCTGGGTTTCGTGATCTACCTGTTTCGTTGGAAACACATCTCCTTTGAAGAAGAGCCGATCATCAACACCGAAGACAACTGCGTTCTCTACTACGAGTTGTTATCTCGTGTGCGTAACGTTGGCGTTTTAAGCTTCATCAACACCATGAGACGCACCAATTTACTCACCTTTCATACTATTTTACTCATCGAGACAGTCAGAAAAGCGAAGTTAAACAACAGCCATGAGATCTATGGTGTCAACGTGTGTCCGAGTGCTTTGGTAGGGTCGAACTTCGCAAGGCTCAGAGAGCATTTAGCCGCGATGGAAGCGAATGAGTTTGTCGTAGAGATTACTGAATATTCGAACATTGGCTATGGGTGTGAGGTTATCGATAACATTAAGGATATCAAAAAGCTTGGTATCACTATCGCTCTGGATGACTTTGGTACGGGCAATAACAACATCGAAATCATCAATGTTATCTCTCCGGCCTATCTAAAACTGGATCGTTGCTTTGTTAAGGATATCGAGTCAGGAGAGCATCATCAGGGTGTATTGCTCAATATCTCGGAGATTGGACGCCTATCAAATATCACAATGATTTATGAAGGTGTCGAGACGCGTAGGCAGCAATATATCTTGTGTCAGTTAGGCTACAACTTACATCAAGGTTACCTATATAGCCGGCCTAATGACTCAAAGGAGCAATAGGCCCAGCCTAATAGAAATCTTGATCAGCAACCATTCCCTATTCAAATAATCATCGCTTATACAGCTGCTTGAGAGCCCACAAGGATGTAGGCTTCAAGTGCCCTCCCCACCAAACGTGCTTTATCTAAACATAAAAATACCCGATGCACTTTCATAAAATCCTTGCCAACTCGAATAAATAGGTTAGTGTTATACACATGTATATCACCATGCAGTTTTAATTATGACCGAATGGAAAGACGACCAGCCGATCTTTAGGCAGCTTGCCGCCAAGATCAGTGACCAAATTCTTCAGGGTGTTTGGCTAGAGCTACAAGCATTGCCCTCTGTGCGTGCGGTTGCCGCCGATCTCAAGATCAACCACCTTACTGTCATGAAAAGCTACCAGTTACTGGTGGATGAAGGCTTGGTAGAGAAAAAACGCGGCCAAGGCATGTATGTGGCCGAAGGGGCACTTCAAAAATTGAAAGAGTCTGCACACCAATCATTCATCAACACACAGATCCCAGCCATCGCTGAGACGCTAGGCATCATTGATATGAGTGTCGAAGAACTCGTGAAACAGCTAGCACAACATATAAAGGACAAGTCATGAGTACTTTACTTTCCGTGAAAAACGTAACCAAAACCTATTCAAATCAAGTGGGTGTCGAAAACATCAGCTTTGAGTTAAAGCCAGGGCAAGTACTTGGTCTGCTTGGCCACAATGGCGCGGGTAAATCGACTCTGATCAAATCACTGCTTGGTGGACACAACTATCAAGGTGAGATTGAAGTAAACGGCTACCACCCTATCCACCAGCACGCAGAGCTCATGCAGCACTTGTCGTACATCTCAGATGTTAACGTGTTACCCGAGTGGATGACGGTTAAACAACTGCTTCGATACACACAAGGTGTGCACCCTAGCTTCAACAAGCAAAAAGCAGAACAGACGTTAAGCAGCACCAATATTAAGTTGTCTTCTACTATCAAGCAGCTTTCTAAAGGGATGAAAGTACAACTTCACCTTGCGATCATCATCGCGACTGACACTCAAGTGTTGATCTTAGATGAGCCTACACTGGGCTTAGATTTGCTGTACCGCGATACTTTTTATCGCCACCTACTAGAATGGTTCCACGACGGCGAACGCGCCATGATCATTGCAAGCCATGAGGTTTCAGAAATTGAACACCTATTAACGGATGTACTGATTTTGAAGCAAGGTCATTGTGTACTGCAAAAAAGCATGGAAGACATCGAGAGCGACTATTTCATTATTGAAGTCGCAAACAACCATTCAAGCGAGATTCAGAAACTCAACCCACTGACCTCACAATCAGGGCTAGGCACTACTAAGTGGTTATTGGAAGGTCAATACAAAGCGCAGGTTGAATCACTGGGTAACATCTATAACGTTGGTCTCGCAGATCTATTCCTTGCAACACAGATGGAGAAGGCATAATGCATCCAAGTTTTTACATGCTAGAAAAAGAACTCATCGAGCACAAAATTAACACTCGATTGCCTCTGTTTGTCGCGTTATGTGGTTTCTTACTGTTCGTTAGTCTGTTCTTCAATGGCGCAGCGCAGCATGAGTTTTTCTTCGAAATGCAAGTGAACGGTGACGTGAGCGACATCCACAGAGAGTTCGCACAAGACCTCAACTCAGTGATCTACTTTGGCGCGGGCCTTATTTCACTGATCCTATCAACGCTTTACATCCCTAAAACGCTGCGTAAAGAGCGCCAAGAAGGCAGTTCGATGTTTTGGAGAAGTATGCCGGTATCTAACGCAATGACTCACGGTGTGAAACTCGGCTTCGGTTTAGTGGTGATTCCGGCTATCTGTGCATTGTTAGTACTGTTCGCAGATTTTCTATTCTGGATATTGAACGTCTCAAGTGAACAACAACTGGCGCTATTGGTTGAACAACAATCTCTGTTTTATGTGCTGAGCAACTGGGTCGTGTTTTTTGGACGAATGATGTTAGTTGCACTGGTTTTATTGCCACTGGCAACCGTCACTCTAGCGATTTCGCAGCTGGTAAACTCTCCATTGCTTGTCATTTTCATCTCAAGCTATGCGATTAAGTTCCTCTCTGTCGCCGTGTTTGGGTTCTATGGCATCAATGACTTCCTATCTCTCATCGCGTCATTGCCAATGAATGTGCTCATAGCAAGCAACCCATTAAGTGCGATTGCAGAAGCGCCGATTTTATCTTTAGGTATTTATGCACTGATCGGTGTTGGTGGCTATCTGCTGAGCCTAAAGCTGAACCGAACCGATGATGTCAGTTTGAAGACGCTCTTCCAACGTTAACGCATTCGCTCCTGACGTTGGTGTTATCTCTCCCGAGCAGTTAACCACATCAGATATCAAAATCTAAATCAAAGCTTCTGAGAAATCGGGAGCTTTTTTTCATCACGACTTTGCCAATACAGAGATGGGTAACAAGAACAAAGGGACAAAGGGACAAAGGGACAAAAGGGTTTTAGTTAGGAGTAATAGAGTGAAGCAACAAGAGATTCTAAGAGGAGGTATTAATGAGCTGACATTGAATGCATTGTTGTTAATGCCTGTCAGCTCTTTGGAGGATGATTTCTTTAGTCGCCGACCAGATGAAGGTCCTTGAGAGTGCTAATGAAATCGGTTTGTTGCGTTTTACATTTGATTAAGCTTTTCAGCTTTATAAAGCTTTACGATTTAAAGCTTATTTCTTTGATGCTTCTTTTGACGTGTCTTTCCAGTATTGGATACGAACGCGATGAAGCTGTGCTCTTCTCATTTTTTTCATAAGGGATATTTCCTTTTCTTTAACTGCTCTTCATGAGCTATTTTTATTGCCAACTATTCGAATCTAACGGTGTTTGATGCCCAGATCAATGATACAAATCACAAAATATATAGAGTTTTGAGTACCATTTACATCAAAGTACGACCTAGATATCAACTATGGCTCAAATCAATCCTATGAGCCGCTGTTCAAAATTAAGGTTAGTTCTCTCAGATGACAAATTCATTTCAGTATCAATACAGTTCAATGATACTAATTTAATAGACCGGACCAACGCTGATTTAGTTCCAGTGTCCTTATCATTTGTTGATTACATCACCTTTAAAGTTACGGTGTAACTAAAAAATACATTCAATGTGAACTAATAATCGCCACATTAGCCTATACGTTACAACATCAAAATGGGATTATGTTTGTAACAGATAGAGCTTTTGATAGAAAAAAGCCGTAATGGACCAAATTAAATAGACGTAATTAAATGGACGTAATTATGAGTAAAGTAATTCTGCAAGGGCATATTCTAGTGCCAGACAACGACCTAGAAGCAGTCACACAAGCCTTGGTTGTACACAAAGAACTGACACTGGAAGAACCTGGTTGTATCGTGTTTCGAGTCAGTCAAAGCACGCTTCAACCTAATCGCTTTGAAGTGTATGAAGAATTCACTAGCCGAGAAGCATTCGAAGCCCACCAACAGCGAGTAAAAGCGTCTGAATGGGGTGAAATCTCCCAGAACGTGACACGTCATTACCAAGTCACTGATGTTCCGACATCATAATGATACATCCGCTAGCCAAACGCATCGTCACGTTGATCAAACAAGATCCCTTACGAATGAAGGTTTTAGACTGTGTCGCTCAGTTGGATTTGCCGCAGTGTTATGTCGCTGCGGGCTTTGTGAGAAACCTCGTTTGGGATCACCAGCATGGTTATGCCTCCCCGACTCCACTCAATGATATTGATGTGATCTACTTTGATCCCATTGATACCTCTTACGAATCGGATCTTCGATACGAGGCTCAGCTTAAACAACGGTTACCTGAATTGAATTGGCAAGTTCGCAATCAAGCCAACATGCACACCAGAAATGGGGATGAGTCTTACCAAAGCTCATTGGATGCGATGAGTTACTGGCCAGAGAAAGAGACCGCAGTGGCCGTAAAGCAAAGCCTCAATGGAGACATCGAATGTATTTCGTCTTTTGGTTTAGAGAGTTTGTTTGATTTGCAAATCACACCCAACCCAAAGCGTAACCGAGATATCTTTGATCAAAGAGTACAATCCAAGAACTGGCTGACCCAGTGGTCCAAGTTAACGATTAGTCACAGTTAACTAGCTTTCGAATTCAAAGCTAAAACCATTGACTAAAAGCCCAATCAGATCGAACATGCCCCCACTTGTTAGCTTATTAATTTATTAGCTTAGTAACTAATCAACTCATCAACCGCACGCGACCACTAACTGCTGCGCTCTCTCGTCATACTGAGTAACGACCATGAACCAACAATACATGCAGCAAGCTCTTGAAGCTTCGCGCCAAGCCCTACCCGATTGCCAACCAAACCCGCCAGTAGGGTGTGTTTTGGTGAAAGACGATAAGGTGGTGTCTGTTGGATACACGCAAAAAGTCGGCGGAAACCACGCCGAGGTTGAAGCACTCAATAACTATAACGACAAAACGGACGGAACAATGGAAGGGGTTACCGCTTACGTAACTTTAGAGCCATGTTCGTTTGTCGGCAGAACACCCGCTTGCGCCAATACATTGGTTAAAGCAGGTGTAAAACACGTAGTCGTGGCGATGCTAGACCCAGACCCTCGTAATAATGGTCGTGGAGTTGCCATCCTTGAATCGCACGGCGTGAAGGTGGATGTGGGGTTATGCCAAGCGCAAGTGAGCGCCTTTTTAACCCCTTACCTTGGTAAGTCCTAGATCTTAAACAGCCAGTATTAGTTCAATTTCACTCGGTAAAGCGGATTGACTGGCTTATCGACAAAATACGACCAAATATGATCGTAGACGGCATGTTGGTTGGGGAACGGCGCTAACGCTTTTGCTTCTTCTAAATTACACCAGCGGTACTCGGTGTGTTCGTCATTCAGTTCAATCGCTTGGTTGGGTGGGCATAGCACCGCAAACACAGGGATTAGCTGAATCACATTCACGTGCGCCTCATAAAACTGCTCCAGAAACTGCGCGTTATACAAAGCTTCCACTTTAATTTGGGTCTCTTCTTCAAACTCGCGCACGATAGCCTGCCAGCCTGTTTCACCCGCTTCAATCGAGCCTGCGACGTGACACCAAAACTCACCTTTAACACGCTTCATTAATAGCATTTTCATTTGTCCGTCGCTCTCTGAAATAGCGACACCGGAAACAATCGAAGTATTGAGTGGAATCATAACGTTACCTTAGTTTTAATAAGAGGGCGGCAAGGCTACCACCCTTGGTTTGTTAAATTGTCTTCTATGATTAAAAACGAGAAGTTACTCATCAATTAATGGCGTTCAAGCCATAACTCATAGGCTCGTCGCTTGGCTATCCAGTAATAGAACTATTTCTTATTTGAGGCGCTTTTCGATAAAGAGTAGAATCGCCGCCTTGTACTGTGTTTAACGTCTCTGAACATACACAGTAGACTCACAACCATTTATCACCACGATATAAGTATTAATACGACTATGCACTCATCAAAACCAACGCACGACTCAGAAAACAGCCACACACCTGAGCATTGCTTCACTCGTTTTCAACAGCCGATCGAGTCATATTCGTTGCCTGAGCGTTTCACATTCCCGTTCTACTACGAACCGCACCCATTGTGTGAAATCGCTTCTCATCAGCTTCAACAATATCTAGAAACTCAAACCGACTGGCAGCATGACTTCGGACTTGATACTGACGCTGGTCGCGGCAAAATGTTTGGTGTGTTATTGGTGAAAAGCCCTGAAGGTGAATTGGGGTACTTCTCTGCTTTTTCAGGGAAAATCGCCGACCAAAACCTACTGCCTCACTTTGTACCGCCCGTGTTCGACATGCTCAGCAGCGACAGCTTTTTCCATCAAGACACAGCCGACATGATGGCTGTCAACGCTGAGTTTAAAGCGCTGCAAGCAAATACTGAATACCTTGAATTGTGCGAGCAACTGGCACAGCAAAAAGCGCAAGCCGAGCAAGAGATTGAAGCTCAACGTCTATTGATTATTGAAGGCCGAAAAACGCGTAAAGAACAACGTGAACAAGGTAAAGAAAACCTTGATGAGCAAGCTTTCGAACAGCTAAATAATGAGCTAAACAAAGCCAGTGTTGCCGACAAGAACCAGCAGAAGTACCTAAAACTTAACTGGGAACAGACCCTGCAAGTGTTGCAGGCTAAAGTGGATGTTTTCACCACTCAACTGGCTGAGCTAAAAGATCAAAGAGCGCACATCTCTCATCAGCTTCAACACAAGTTGTTTTCACAATACGCTTTCCAAAATGCGGAAGGAAACGTTGAAGACCTTAACCAGATCTTTGAAAACACGCCAAACAAGATACCACCAGCTGGCTCTGGTGAATGCGCTGCGCCTAAATTGCTGCAATACGCGTACTTACATGGTTACACGCCACTGGCATTGGCTGAATTTTGGTGGGGCCGCTCTCCAAAGTCGGAAATCCGCAAGCACAAGAAATACTACGCTTCTTGTCAGAGTAAATGTGTGCCGATTTTAGGCCATATGATGAAAGGCCTAGAAGTCGATCCAAACCCATTGCTAGAGAACCCAGCAGAAGGCAAAGAGCTGGATATTCTGTTCCAAGATGAGCACATCGTGGTAGTACACAAGCCAGCAGGTTTTCTATCTGTGCCGGGTAAAACCATCAAAGATTCCGCCTACACACGTGTTCAAGAAATGCATCCCGATGTTGAAGGCCCATTTGTGATTCATCGCTTAGACATGGCGACCTCTGGCATTCTAATCTTCGCTCTCACACGACGTGCGAACAAGAGCTTACAGAAGCAGTTCATTACTCGTGAAGTCGAAAAGCGTTACGTGGCAATGATTGAAGGCGTTCTAACAGAAAATGAAGGCTATGTTCGACTACCATTACGTGGTGATTTGTATGACCGCCCTCGTCAAATTGTCTGCTTCGAACACGGCAAGCCAGCAGAAACCAAATGGGAAGTGATTGAGCGAAACGGGCAAACCACTAAGGTTTACCTGCATCCTAAAACAGGGCGTACACACCAGTTACGTGTTCACTGTTCACACCAAGAAGGCCTTAACATGCCTATCGTCGGTGACGGCTTGTATGGCAATAAAGCCGACCGATTGCACTTACACGCAGAAAGACTTGCGCTGCACCACCCAGTCACCAAAGAGTGGATGGAATTCCAGTTCGACGCTGAATTCTAAAATCTCTCATTAGTAGCGAGCTTTGATAAGGAGTCACAACCGCTTGTGGCTCCTACCTCTTTTGGGTATATATCCACGCTTATTGCACTACATCAAGATTCACTTTGTTGTGAAGAGTAGCATGCCCACCTTCTTCTCTCCTTGAGGCCTTTGATATGTCATCAGCTGCTTTGAATTTACAACCTAACAAACTGACTTCCCCATTAATTGCGACTCAAGCACCGAGCTTGAAGCCACTTACATCCAAAAAGCCAGACTTAAACTCGGCAATGCTTAACTTAATTGAAGAAGTTAAAAACGAACTCCCACTTTACGAGTCAGAGACGTTTATCTGTGGTCCAAAAGGAAATTGCTCGGGTTGCTCTAAGCAACTACTAGAGATGGTCGACAGTGAGTTAATGTATTGGGAGCACAGTATTTCCATTGGCCAAGGCCCCAACTTCGAGGAACTGCGCCGCTTTGGTAAGCTATGCAGCAGTGTTAGACGCGGTTTAGAGCGTAACGGTTTAGTCGAAAAGCGCCCAAAGAAAAGATAACAAGCCAACTCGATAATCATTACAATGTGTCGTTGGCGATCACAAGCTACCCTGCTACTAACTGATTGAACTCGTTAGCTATAAAAGTAATAATGTTTTGTAATACAATTCAGTATACAAACCGACTTCGTAGATTCGGACTCATAGAGATAAGTTCATCGATACTTTCACCATATTCTTGAACAACTCTATCTTTCTTGTCTGACGTGCCTTAACCTTCTGTATATCAATATCACATCAATTAGAAACCTACCTTGGACAACGGAGAGCGACCTTGAAGAGACCACAACCAGTACTGGGAAAGACCGGTATGCTATTTTTTCTCGTCATAATAAGTGCTTTCCCTCCATTGACCATCGACCTTTACTTACCTGCGCTTCCGCAGATGGTCGAGGTGTTTAATACTGACCGATCAATGGTCAACCTAACCCTGAGCAGCTACTTCGTTACTTACGCCATCGGTCTTTTGTTCTGGGGGCCGCTCAGCGAAAAATTTGGTCGTAAGCCGATCCTATTAATTGGATTAGCGAGCTATATGGTCGCGAGCATATTGTGCGCGATGACCAATAGCATCGAACAGTTGATTAGTGCTCGTGTATTCCAAGCCTTTGCTGGCAGTGCTATCACCGTTATCGCTACCGCCATTGTCAAAGATCTTTATGACGGCCGAGAACGTGAAAAGATCATGGCGACTATCATGTCACTGGTGATCATCGCGCCAATGGTTGCGCCTGTATTTGGTGCCTTTCTACTGAAAATTGCGTCTTGGCGAATGATGTTCGTCACCCTCGCCATTTTTGGTGCATTTGCGTCAGTATTAGCTTGCTGCTATCGAGAAACGCTCGAAACCAAATACCAAGGTTCCATGTTCCGTTCATGGGGAAGAATGGGCGTGGTCATGAAAAACCGCTCGTTCCTCAAGCTACTGGTCATTTTCTCTATCATACCGATGGCGTTGATGGGCTTTCTTGCGGCGGGTTCTTATATCTACATCGATCACTTTGGATTGACCGAACAACAGTTTAGCTACGCGTTCGCATTCAATGCATTATGCGCCTCATTTGGTCCAACAATTTACATGAAGTTGTCCTACCGAATGCCGGTTCAAAAGGTCATCTCAGGATGTTTTGCTTTATTGGCGCTTGCGGGCATCTTCACCCTAACCATTGGCGACCTGTCCCCTTGGTTCTTTATGTTCATCGCTGCTCCAGCAACATTAATGGCGATCATCATGCGAGTACCGGGCACCAACTTAATGTTGAATCAACAAGATCATGACACGGGCTCTGCCGTCGCACTGATACAGTTCTTCAGCATGATTTGTGGCTCGCTTGGCATGGTATTAGTTTCAATCCGCCCAGAGTCACTGATTGAAAACCTAGGCTTTATCCAATTATCCATCGGTACGCTAGGCGGCCTGATGTGGCTAATGGTCAGAAACAAAGAGTTCGTGACTAATAAGCTGAATTAAAGCTCTCAAGCCTAATTGTCATTCACACTACAATAAACTTGAAAACCGCTATAACGAAATTAGAAACCGTCTACATAGGCGGTTTTCTTGTATTTGAAGACGTACATTGAATTTTCAAGCCATGAGTTTCACGCACAAAAAAGCTCCTATTAAGGAGCCTTCTTATCAGAGCCAGTGAGCACTCAGTTTGGTCAATTGTTACTAAGCTTGAGCCACTTGACGTGCTGGGTGTTTAATAAACACAGCAACCACAGCCACGATTGCAAGAGCAAAACAGTAGTAAGAGTTAGCTACAATATCCAAAGGCGATAGGTTAAATACCGAACCTAACAGCAATACCTGCGCACCGTAAGGCAACACGCCTTGAATCACACAAGAGAAGATATCCAACAAGCTTGCAGAACGACGTGGAGACACATTGTTCTCTTCCGCCAATTGACGAGCCACACTACCAGACACAATAATCGCTACCGTGTTGTTTGCAGTACATAGGTTCACCATAGATACCAAGCCAGCAATGCCTAGCTCACTCGCACGACCATTCGCTTGCTTAGAGTGAGAAGAACCAAATGCACGAATCAAACCGCTCACTAAGTTAGTCAGAAATGCTAATCCACCTTGGCGACGCATCAGCTCACTCAAACCACCAATCAGCATCGACAGTAAGAAGATCTCTTGCATGTTGCCAAAGCCTGCGTAGATATCTTGAGCGTAATCCGTCATACCGTAGTTCTCAATAGAACCTAGGCTCACTCCACCCGCTAGCAAGATACCAATCGTCAACACAACGAACACATTCATGCCCGATACCGCAAGGATTAGGATAGTGATGTACGGAAGGACTTTCAGCCATTCAATTGGGCCTGTTTCAGGAACTTGAGTTGCTGTGCTGTTGAAAGCAAAGATAACAATCGCGATAAGTGCAGCAGGAAGTGCTATACGGATGTTCTCTTTAAACTTGTCTCTCATCTCACAGCCTTGCGAGCGAGTCGCGGCAATCGTGGTATCTGAGATGATAGAAAGGTTGTCACCAAACATAGCGCCACTTAGCACTACGCCAGCGGTTAGAGGAATACTCATACCAGCTGAGTCAGCAATGCCTAGTGCAACAGGAGCAACCGCAGCGATAGTACCCATAGAGGTGCCCATTGCTGTCGCAATGAACGCCGAAATAAGGAAGATGCCCGGTAGGATCATGCTCGTTGGGATAGCCGATAGACCAAGGTTTACCGTCGCGTCCACGCCACCAGAAGCTTTAGCCACAGCAGCAAAAGCACCCGCCAATAGGTAGATCATACACATTGCGATAATGTCTTTGTGACCCACGCCACCTAAGAACTGCTCAATCGCACGGTTCAATTTATCTTTGCTCAATAGCAACGCTAACATCACAGCAGGCAGAGCCGCAATCGGAGCTGGAAGTTGATAGAAAGCAAAATCGACGCCTTGTAGCGACAGGTATGTACCCACGCCAATAAACAGCGCAAGGAAAACGATCAGAGGGATAAGCGCCACTGCCGAAGGGGCAATTACCGCGTTAGAATTTTTTGAATTGGACATGGAACGACAACACAATAGAACAGGAAGGTGAGCAGACTAATGTCACACTTAGAACTTGTCAACGTCTAGACGTCTAAACGCCTAATTTAATGCAAAGTAATAAGAACCCTATTGAGCATCACGTAATAAAAAAGGTTCATCGCGGATTAGCGGGAACTAAAAACAAAAACGGTAGTAAGTGAT
>NZ_JBGONQ010000027.1:0-80716 GCF_041439145.1 Vibrio sp. 1F255
CGCCTGGTTCGTAGCCAGGTACTCTATCCAGCTGAGCTAAGAGCGCACGGTTTTAGTATCAACTTAGTCAATACAAGGACTTTCATTCTTAAAAGAAATAAACCCTTAAATAGTGGCGCGTCCTGGAGGATTCGAACCTCCGACCGCCTGGTTCGTAGCCAGGTACTCTATCCAGCTGAGCTAAGGACGCACGGTGTTCATTCATTAAGAATGAAGTTGTGAAATATATCACATTCTTCTTGCTACGAAGAAAAAAAAAGGCCATCGGCCTGTAATGAATGGCGGTGAGGGAGGGATTCGAACCCTCGATGCAGCTACAAACCACATACTCCCTTAGCAGGGGAGCGCCTTCGGCCACTCGGCCACCTCACCTAATTCATTATTCTCAAATCACTTACAAGTAAGAGAAGAGAGAATGGCGCGTCCTGGAGGATTCGAACCTCCGACCGCCTGGTTCGTAGCCAGGTACTCTATCCAGCTGAGCTAAGGACGCACATTTACATTGTCTAAATTGCTAATTTTAGACTCGCAAGAAATGGCGGTGAGGGAGGGATTCGAACCCTCGATGCAGCTACAAACCACATACTCCCTTAGCAGGGGAGCGCCTTCGGCCTCTCGGCCACCTCACCGTCTTGCGGAGGCACATATTACGTTTTACCGAAAATATGTCAAACACTTTATTGAAAAAAATTGGACAAAAACACTCAACCGTTTGCTATTTAATCAAAGCGCTTGCAAATTGAACTTATAAGATTCAAATCGCGCTTTTTCCCTTAAAAATTAAGGTGAAAGATTGGCAATAATAAACAGCCGAAAACAATTATCTAATTTCTCCAGCAGCAAGTGCTACCGCTGATGGCACAATACTACGGGATGCGTATTTTCGCCATAGGGGAAGCGAATAAATCTTGAGTTTTGCCAAACAAAATACAGAGCAACAGTTCTGTTCAACCTTGTCTGTATCTCGCAGCATCACAAAGCATTCACTTCACCACTTTGAGACCGATCCGTTATCCAACCCATCTATGTCCCAATCAGTGTTTCGGTTCCCCAAGATCAAAAAAGGCTAGCAACAATGCTAGCCTCTTCTCTACGCAAAAGTATTAGTAGTTGCCAGATGCAACGTTACCATTACCTTTTTCAGCTTGAATGCGCATGTAGATCTCTTCACGGTGAACAGATACTTCTTTAGGTGCGTTAACACCGATACGTACTTGGTTACCTTTAACGCCTAGTACAGTAACTGTTACTTCATCACCAATCATCAGTGTTTCGCCAACGCGGCGAGTCAAAATTAGCATTCTTTGCTCCTTGAGTAATCTCTAAATTTATCTAGCTACGAGAGCATTATCCAACAAAAGTTATATTTTCGTAAACTATCGATTGAGTTTATTTAACCAAAATGCACTTCTTTTTTAGGATAACCCTGTGTTTCACGCGCTACGATGTATGCATTGTGTAATATGTTAGCAGCCATATCGACTTGCGTTGGTGATATCACCAAAGTTAAAGACTGCTGCTGCAATAAGTGATGCTGTACATCAATTTCGCCTTCAGACAACAATCCATGTGAACTGACCACAATTTCTTGTGTTCGGCTTCCTACCACAGTTAACAAACTAACCTGTTCACTATTACGGATTTTCTCAGCAAAAACTAGTTTTAATTTGGCACTTATGTCTTGTTTAATAATGAGTGCTGCCCGTTCTGTTTCCTCGATCACACTACAGACTTCGATCCCCAACAGTTGGCAATGTGAAATGAAAGACGGTAAATCTTCATTCAAACACTCGATACGCACCATATCTCTTTGGATGGCGATGCCAGCAATATCATTCAAACACTGATTACCCGCGATCAATGTGCCCTCGCCTTGTTCAAAGCTTGAAAGCACTCGCAATGGCACGTTGTGCTGCCATGCATACTGAACACAAGGAAGGTGCAATACCTTAGCGCCTCGGCGAGCCATCTCTTCCATAGAAGGAAAGTCTAAAGTATCTAATTTCTGAGATTGTTTTACGACTCTAGGGTCACAAGAGTAAACACCATCTACATCAGTATAGATCTGGCATTCTTTCGCCTGCAAGGCACCTGCAAGCGCGACCGCTGTAGTATCTGAACCACCGCGGCCTAATGTCGTGATATCACCTTTCGCATTGAATCCTTGAAAGCCTGCAACAATAACAATCTGGTTGTCATCTAGCAGAGCTTGAATCGGAGCAGTATCAATACGCTCAATCGCTGCATTATTATGATTAGAATCTGTGTGTATCTTGGCTTGATAGCCAGTCATCGATGTCGCTTCATAACCTAACTTGTGTAACGTCATTGCTAACAAGGCCATGGAAACTTGCTCGCCAGCCGTTAACAACACATCCAGTTCTCTAGCGTTTGGTACGCTATCAACTTGCGTGGCTAAATTAACTAACCGATTTGTTTCACCAGACATAGCAGAAACGACAACCACGATCTGGTTCCCTTCATTTTTCGCTTCAATGATTTTTTCTGCTACATGATGGATTCGTTCAATTGAACCCACCGACGTTCCACCAAATTTCTGCACGATAAGAGGCATTTTCACCCGTCCTCACCTTCCCAAGACCAATGTCTATATATGACAAAAAAACACATACTCCGCGTCAGGGCGAAGCAATAAAAAATTAACCAAGGAGTCTAACGCCACCATTAGACTTCTTGGTTAATCTCAATCAAACCTTGTTTAAACACACTTCCAATAGGCAAAATAAAAGATGCCCAATCAACTGATTGGGCATCTTTGTATCAATTACTTAAGCTTAAAGACGCTCTTCTAGCCAAGTACGCACAGATTTAAGCGCTTCTGGCAGTGCTGCAACGTCTGTACCGCCCGCTTGAGCCATATCTGGACGACCGCCGCCTTTACCGCCAACTTGCTCAGCAACCATCTTGACGAGATCACCCGCTTTTACTTTGCCGATTAGGTCTTTGGTTACACCAGCAATCAAGCCAACTTTACCGTCTGCTACGTTCGCGATCAGGATGATGCCGCTACCTACTTGGTTTTTAGCGTTATCAACCATAGTACGTAGGTTCTTGTTGTCTGCGCCTTCAATTGCAGCAACCAAAACTTTAGTACCAGAGATGTCTTCTACTTTGCCCATGATGTTTGCGCTTTCTGCAGCAGCCATCTTTTCTTTAAGCAGTTGGATTTCTTTCTCTAGCGATTTCGCTTTCTTAGCTGATTCAGCAAGTTTCTCTTCGTAAGCGTTAGCCTGAGCTTCTACTGCATCTAGTGCAGCTTCACCTGTTACCGCTTCAATACGACGAATACCCGCAGCAATACCACCTTCAGAAGTGATCTTGAATAGGCCGATATCACCTGTGTTTGAAGCGTGGATACCACCACAAAGTTCAGTAGAGAAGTCGCCCATAGATAGAACGCGAACTTCATCATCGTACTTCTCGCCAAACAGTGCCATTGCACCTTTTTCTTTCGCTGACTCGATGTCCATGATGTTCGTTTCAATCACATGGTTCTTACGAACTTGTGCGTTAACTAGACGCTCTACTTCTTTAATCTGTGCTGGTGTTACCGCTTCAAGGTTAGAGAAGTCAAAACGTAGGTTGTCTGGCTTAACTAAAGAACCTTTCTGAGCAACGTGCTCACCTAGCACTTCGCGCAATGCAGAGTGAAGTAAGTGAGTGGCAGAGTGGTTTAGTGAGATAGCAGCTCGACGCTCAGCGTCAACCGTTGCTTCTACTTTATCGCCCTTAGCAAATACACCTTCAACTAGCTCACCGTGGTGCGCAAATGCGTTACCTAGCTTCTGAGTGTCTTGTACTTTGAAAAGACCCGACGCTGTTTTTAGTGTACCAGCATCACCACATTGACCGCCTGACTCAGCGTAGAATGGTGTCTCTTCAAGGATGATGATTGCTTTGTCGCCAGCCGATAGTGAAGCAACCTCTTCGCCGTCAACGAATAGCGCAGAGATTTCACCAGCACCTTCAGTTGCTGTGTAACCACAGAACTCAGTGTTGGTGTCAACTTTGATTGTCGCGTTGTAATCCGTGCCGAATTGGCCTGCTTCACGTGCACGCTTACGCTGTGCTTCCATCGCCTTCTCAAAGCCTTCTTCATCGATAGTAAAATCGCGTTCGCGAGCTACATCGTTAGTAAGGTCAGCTGGGAAGCCGTATGTATCGTAAAGTTTGAAAACTGTTTCGCCGTCAAGCTCTTTGCCTTCAAGTGCATCTAGTGCGTCATTAAGAATAACCATGCCGCGCTCTAGCGTACGACCAAAGTTCTCTTCCTCAATGCGAAGTACTTTTTCAACCAGCTCTTGCTGTTTCTTAAGTTCATCTGCCGCAGAGCCCATCACTTCAGCCAGTACGCCCACAAGTTTGTGGAAGAACACGCCTTGTGCGCCAAGCTTGTTACCGTGACGAACTGCACGACGGATGATACGACGTAGAACGTAGCCACGACCTTCGTTTGAAGGCATAACACCGTCAGCAATTAGGAATGAACAAGAACGGATGTGGTCAGCAATAACGCGTAGCGATTGGTTAGATAGATCGTCATGACCAACAACTTCCGCAGTCGCTTTGATTAGCTTTTGGAATACATCAATTTCGTAGTTAGAGTGAACGCCCTGCATGATTGCAGAAATACGCTCAATACCCATACCTGTATCTACAGCAGGCTTAGGTAGCGGTTCCATTGTGCCGTCAGCGTGACGGTTGAACTGCATGAATACGTTGTTCCAGATCTCGATGAAACGGTCACCATCTTCTTCAGGTGTACCAGGACGGCCGCCCCAGATGTGCTCACCGTGATCGTAGAAGATTTCAGTACATGGACCACAAGGACCTGTGTCACCCATCGTCCAGAAGTTATCAGACTCGAACTGTTTACCGCCTTCTTTGTCGCCAATGCGAACGATACGGTCAGCAGGAACACCTACTTTCTTGTTCCAGATATCGAATGCTTCATCATCTGTCTCGTATACCGTTACCAGTAGACGATCTTTTGGCAGTTGAAGAGTTTCAGTCAGGAATTCCCAAGCAAATCCAATCGCTTCTTCTTTGAAGTAGTCGCCAAAGCTGAAGTTGCCTAGCATTTCGAAGAACGTGTGGTGACGAGCCGTGAAACCTACGTTTTCAAGGTCATTGTGTTTACCACCCGCACGTACACAACGCTGAGCCGTAGTTGCTCGAGTGTAGGCACGCTTTTCGGCGCCTAAGAAGCAATCTTTGAATTGGTTCATACCTGCGTTAGTGAATAGCAGGGTTGGATCGTTATGTGGAACTAACGATGAACTGTCTACGATTTGGTGTTCTTTGCTCTCAAAGAACTTAAGGAACGCGTTGCGAACCTCATCAGTGCTCATGTACATGCAGCTCTTCCTGAAAATAGTCGAGTTAGAATTTTGCCGTATTGTAGATCATGGTTAAGGCTTCGACTAGTTTTCTTGTAGAAAAGACACCCTTGGGCAGGATTTTAGTGGGAATTCGATAAAATGAAGAATATTCCACTATATCTTGCCGTGGAAAAGCAGAACTAAATTGACGACCTAGTACCGAAGAAACTCAGTCAACGAGAGAGATTTGACCAAAGACATGCTCGACGGAGCAGATCCAATAAAAAAGCCCCGCATAAAATATGCGAGGCTTTAAATTCTTTCAAAGCGGATGCTTCTTTCAAACATCCACTCTATAAAACGTGAGCTTATAGCTCTTCGTTTTCTTCTTCTTTCTCTACGTCTTTCTCTTCAAGAACAGCAGGAGTCAGTAGTAACTCACGAAGTTTAGTATCGATCTCTAGAGCAACTTCTGGGTTTTCACGTAGGTATTTACCAGCGTTAGCTTTACCTTGGCCGATCTTATCGCCTTTGTAGCTGTACCAAGCGCCTGCTTTTTCTACTAGCTTATTCTTAACACCTAAGTCGATAAGCTCACCTTCGCGGTTGAAGCCTTTACCGTAAAGGATTTGAGTCTCAGCTTGTTTGAATGGTGCAGCAATCTTGTTCTTAACGACCTTGATACGAGTTTCGTTACCAACAACTTCATCACCATCTTTAATCGCACCAGTACGGCGAATATCAAGACGAACAGATGCGTAGAACTTAAGTGCGTTACCACCTGTTGTTGTTTCTGGGTTACCGAACATCACACCAATTTTCATACGAATTTGGTTAATGAAGATAGCCATACAGTTAGACTGCTTAAGGTTACCCGTCAGCTTACGCATTGCTTGAGAAAGCATACGAGCCTGAAGACCCATGTGGCTGTCGCCCATTTCGCCTTCGATTTCTGCTTTTGGTGTTAGGGCTGCTACTGAGTCAATAACAAGAACGTCGATTGCACCTGAACGAGCCAGTGCATCACAGATTTCCAGCGCTTGCTCACCAGTATCTGGTTGAGAAACAAGAAGTGCATCGATATCAACACCAAGCTTTTGAGCGTAGATAGGGTCTAGTGCGTGCTCCGCATCAACGAATGCACACGTCTTTCCCACTTTCTGTGCTGCAGCAATAAGCTCAAGCGTTAGCGTTGTTTTACCTGATGATTCTGGACCGTAAACTTCTACGATACGTCCCATCGGTAGGCCACCAGCACCTAGTGCGATATCTAGAGATAGAGAACCTGTAGAAATAGTTTCTACGTCCATTGTGCGGTTATCACCAAGACGCATGATAGAACCTTTACCAAATTGCTTTTCAATCTGACCAAGGGCTGCGGCTAACGCTTTTTGTTTATTCTCGTCCATTTCTATCTCCACATAATCGGTTGTCTCAACAAGCGATCTAGAATCTATTTCTAACCCACATAGGGGTGACTAATTGGCTTTCATTATACTGTTGATTCATACAGTGTCTATACCTGTATGAAAATAATTTGTACAAATGTTACTTACCTTCCATTGATAGGTAATCATAAATAACTTGCAGGGCATGGTGCGTGGCTTGTTGGCGTACTTGTGATCTGTCGCCTGTAAATACATGCGTTTCTACTTTATCCCAGCCATTTAGCGCTTTCCACGCGAAGCATACTATACCAACAGGCTTATCTTCGGTCGCGCCACCTGGGCCAGCGATGCCACTGATTGATACAGAGATCGTCCCGTTTGAATGTTGCAATGCCCCGCTCGCCATTTCTATTACGACAGGCTCACTCACGGCGCCGAACTCCATTAAGGTTTTAAGTTGTACACCTATCATCTCTTGTTTGGCTTCATTGCTGTACGTAACAAAAGCGCGATCAAACCATCCAGAGCTGCCCGCAATATCGGTGACTGCACTCGCGACACCTCCGCCAGTGCAAGATTCAGCCGTCACTAACACGTGTTTGTGTTTAGCGAGTAAATGTCCAAGCTGCTCACTAAGGTCTTGAGTCATCTGCATCATCTGCTTCCCTTTATTTACTGTCATATCATTTGGATTCGCATCTTTTCGCATCAGCCGCTTTTCGCACGAAACGCTTTCACGTATCCTAAGCCGCAATAGAAATAAACGAAAGAAGTTAACTGTGAAAGCCGATCAAAAACATACTCCCATGATGCAGCAGTATCTAAAACTGAAAGCAGAAAACCCAGAAATTCTGCTGTTCTACCGCATGGGCGATTTCTACGAGCTTTTCTACGATGACGCTAAAAAAGCCTCTCAACTCCTCGATATTTCACTGACTAAGCGTGGCTCATCAAATGGTGAACCGATTCCGATGGCAGGTGTTCCATACCATGCGGTTGAAGGGTATCTTGCAAAGTTAGTGCAACTTGGTGAATCCGTAGCAATTTGTGAACAGATTGGTAATCCAGCAACTTCAAAAGGCCCTGTTGAGCGCGCAGTAGTGCGTATCGTGACACCGGGTACCGTAACCGACGAAGCCTTGCTTTCTGAACGCGTTGATAACCTAATTGCAGCCATTTATCACCACAACGGTAAATTCGGTTATGCGACACTTGATATTACCTCTGGCCGATTCCAACTTTGCGAGCCAGAAACAGAAGAAGCGATGGCCGCTGAGCTACAAAGAACCTCTCCGCGTGAGCTGCTGTTCCCTGAAGATTTCGAACCCGTCGATTTAATGGCAAGCCGTAATGGCAACCGCCGCCGCCCTGTATGGGAATTTGAATTAGACACCGCTAAGCAGCAATTGAATAAGCAGTTTGGTACTCGCGATCTGGTTGGCTTTGGCGTAGAAAGCGCGAAACTGGGTCTATGTGCGGCTGGTTGTTTGATCCAATACGTGAAAGATACCCAACGTACTGCCCTCCCTCATATCCGTTCACTCACGATGGATAAACAAGATCACTCGGTGATCCTTGATGCTGCAACTCGTCGTAATTTGGAGATCACGCAAAATCTTGGGGGTGGCACAGATAACACCCTTGCTGAAGTGCTTGATCACACCGCTACGGCAATGGGCAGTCGTATGCTTAAACGTTGGTTACATCAACCAATGCGCAATATCTCTGCACTTGATCAACGCCTAGATGCGATTGGTGAAATGAAAGATTTAGCTCTATTCACAGAGCTACAACCGACCTTAAAACAGATTGGTGATATCGAGCGTATTCTGGCTCGTCTTGCACTTCGTTCTGCTCGCCCACGTGATATGGCACGCCTTCGTCAAGCAATGGAATACTTACCAGAGCTTGCTGAAACACTGACTCAGCTTAAACACCCATACCTAACTCAACTTGCTCAATATGCTTCTCCTGTGGATGAGGTTTCTGAGCTGCTTGAACGTGCAATCAAAGAGAACCCACCGGTGGTTATCCGTGACGGTGGTGTGATTGCAGAAGGCTACAATGCCGAGTTAGACGAATGGCGCGACCTTGCAGCAGGCGCAACTGAATTTCTTGATAAGCTTGAGCAAGAAGAGCGTGAACGTCATGGCATCGACACGCTAAAAGTTGGCTACAACAACGTACATGGTTTCTTCATTCAAGTAAGCCGTGGGCAAAGCCATCTTGTGCCGCCACACTATGTTCGTCGTCAAACGCTGAAAAATGCTGAGCGTTACATCATTCCTGAGCTAAAAGAGCACGAAGACAAAGTACTTAACTCTAAGTCGAAAGCACTCGCTATCGAGAAACAGCTGTGGGAAGAGTTGTTTGACTTACTACTGCCGTATCTAGAGCGCCTACAAAATATCGCCTCTTCAGTATCTCAGCTTGATGTTCTACAGAACTTGGCTGAGCGTGCAGATACCCTTGATTACTGTCGTCCAACCATGACAGAGTCTGCTGGCGTACAAATTCAGGCCGGTCGTCACCCTGTTGTTGAACAAGTGATGGACGAACCTTTCATTGCTAACCCTATCGACCTGAATGATCAACGTAAGATGCTGATCATCACGGGTCCCAACATGGGTGGTAAATCGACCTACATGCGCCAAACGGCACTCATCGCATTGATGGCTCATATCGGTTGTTATGTTCCTGCAGAAAGCGCAACCATCGGCTCTATCGACCGTATCTTTACGCGTATTGGCGCATCCGATGATTTGGCTTCTGGCCGTTCAACCTTCATGGTTGAGATGACAGAAACCGCAAATATCCTGCACAATGCAACACCAAACAGCCTTGTGCTAATGGATGAAATCGGTCGTGGTACCAGTACTTACGATGGCCTGTCTCTGGCTTGGGCAAGTGCAGAGTGGCTAGCCAATCAAATCAATGCGATGACACTGTTTGCAACGCACTACTTTGAGCTAACTGAACTACCTAACCAACTTCCAACTTTAGCAAACGTACACTTAGATGCGGTTGAGCATGGTGATAGCATTGCCTTTATGCACGCAGTTCAAGAAGGTGCTGCAAGTAAATCTTATGGTCTAGCGGTTGCAGGTTTAGCTGGCGTACCGAAAGCAGTGATCAAGAATGCTCGTGCGAAGCTGACTCAGTTAGAAGCGTTAAGTATGGAGTCGCCAACATCGAAGCCAAGCGGTGTCGATATCGCAAACCAACTGAGCCTGATCCCAGAACCGAGTGAAGTAGAGCAAGCGCTAGCGAATGTTGATCCTGATGATCTAACTCCTCGCCAAGCATTAGAAGAACTTTACCGCTTGAAGAAGCTGCTTTAGTTTCTTACCAAGTAGCTTGTTATGGCCGTACTGCTATTTTGATTAGACGGCATGAAATACCAAAGCCACAAACAAAAAAACGCTGACTTAAAGTCAGCGTTTTTATTTGTCTTCTATTTAGAGAAGCATCATCCGTTCAATTAGTCGTTTTCTACGTTGAACAGGTTTTCCATATTCAGACCTTGCTTGATAAGAATCTCACGTAGACGGCGAAGACCTTCAACTTGGATTTGACGAACACGTTCACGAGTCAGGCTGATTTCGCGGCCCACTTCTTCTAATGTTGACGGTTCATAACCCAGTAGTCCAAAGCGACGCGCAAGCACCTCTTTCTGCTTAGGATTCAGCTCATCAAGCCAGAAAATCAACGAGTTCTTGATATCGCTATCTTGAGTTGAAACCTCAGGATCTGAATTATTGATGTCTGGAATAATATCCAACAGCGCTTTCTCACCGTCACCACCAATTGGCGTATCAACAGAGCTCACTCTTTCGTTTAGACGAAGCATCTTGCTCACATCACCAACCGGCTTATCTAGCTTAGAAGCAATTTCTTCTGCCGTTGGTTCATGGTCAAGCTTTTGTGATAGCTCTCTTGCAGTACGTAGGTAGATGTTCAGCTCTTTCACAACATGGATTGGCAAACGGATAGTGCGAGTCTGATTCATTAACGCACGTTCAATGGTTTGACGAATCCACCATGTCGCGTAAGTTGAGAAGCGGAAGCCACGCTCTGGATCAAACTTCTCTACGGCGCGAATCAAACCTAGGTTGCCTTCTTCGATTAGATCGAGAAGTGCAAGGCCGCGGTTGCTATAACGACGTGAAATTTTTACCACTAAACGCAGGTTACTTTCGATCATGCGTTTACGTGCTGCTTCATCACCGCGTAGAGCTCGACGTGCATATAGCACTTCTTCTTCAGCGGTTAGTAGTGGTGAGAAACCAATTTCGCCTAAGTAGAGTTGAGTGGCATCTAAACTTTTAGACGTAACTTCAACTTCTTCTTTCGCTTCGGTTTTCTTAGTGACTGTTCGTTTTGCTTTTCCAAGAGCTTCCGGTTCCGTGGTTGCTTGGTCAAGATCGAACTCTTCTTTGGTTACTGCATTGCTTATACTCATAACGCCTCCCCCTGGCGAAATTAGCATGACATTACAACTTCATATGTCGCTAAATGACTATGACACTCCATACAATACGTAATTTTTGCATATTGTATTTAAGGTAAATATCGTTTTGGATTAACGGACTTACCTTGGTAACGAATCTCAAAGTGCAGCCTAACACTGCTGGCTCCAGAGCTTCCCATTGTTGCAATCTTCTGCCCTGGTTTCACACTTTGCCCTTCAGATACTAATAGTCGGTCGTTGTGCGCGTATGCACTTAAGTAATTATCATTGTGCTTCACAATCACTAGATTGCCGTAGCCTCGTAGTGCATTACCCGAATAAACAACCGTTCCCCCTGCAGTAGATACTATTGGCTGACCTCGCTGTCCTGCTATGTCTATGCCTTTATTTCCTTGTTCGCCTACAGAGAAACTCTTGATTACTCTCCCTTTAGTTGGCCATAACCATTTGGATACTTTATCACTTGTTGGTTTGGTGGGCGGTGTAACATTCTGTTTACCTTTAGAACCAACATACTCCTTTGATTTGGATTGTTCAACCTTCTTTGGTGGATCTTTTTTCACCACTTTGGTGGTAGTTTGAGCTGGAGCCGGTTTAGAGTTTTTGCTCTTTTGTGGTGTGGTTTTCGGTTTACTTGCCGCAGATGACGTTGTGGATGCGGCGACAGGCGCAGCAACTGCTGCTGCCGTTGACTTACCATACGCTGGCGCGTTGTAGCTAGGACGCCATAACTTAAGCTTCTGCCCTGGGTGGATAGTGTAAGGAGCAGACAACTTGTTATAACCGATGAGGTCTTTAACGTCTTTATTGGTGACATAAGCAATGAAGTAAAGGGTGTCGCCTTTTTTAACTTCATAGTAACTGCCACGATAACTACCACGATCAATCGATGAGTAATTCTTGTTTAGGTTTGAAACGGGCGCAGGCGAATTCGCTGCACACCCAACAAGGGCACAGCTAAGCAGTAAAGTACTTCCTTTTAACAACTTCGAACGCATCGACTCTCTATCCACCTACACCATTAGTCTTTTATTAAGCTAGCTCACCAGGAACAAGAGGTACAAATCTCACCATCTCGATAACACTCGATAAAAACTCATCGCCGTGTCGAACGATCTTCAATAGTTGCTGTTCGTCATCACCGACTGGAATCAGTAAACGACCGCCATCTTTCAGCTGTTGCAGAAGCGCTTGAGGAATCGACTCTGCAGCGGCGGTGACAATAATCGCATCAAAAGGCGCCTTTGAAGACCAACCTTGCCAACCATCACCGTGCTTAGTTGAGATATTGTAGAAATCGAGTTGCTTCAACCTACGCTTGGCATCCCATTGTAGCGACTTTATTCTTTCAACCGAATACACATGATCAACAAGTTGAGCCAATACCGCAGTTTGGTAACCAGAACCCGTTCCAATCTCCAAAACGCGGCTATCTTGTTGTAACTCAAGTAACTCTGTCATTTTAGCAACAATATATGGTTGCGAGATGGTTTGCCCCTGTCCGATCGGCAGCGCATTATTATCATAAGCTTGATGGTACATCGCCTGTGATAAAAAGCTCTCTCTCGGCAGTTGGTAAATCGCATCAAGAACCTTTTGGTCTCGGATACCATTTTCAATCAGAAAAGTAACTAAGCGCTCGGCTTGTGGATTGCTCACTTACTTCTCCCCTAACCATGTTGTCATCGCACCTAACGACTCGTGCGCCGTCAGATCAACTTGTAACGGTGTTACCGATACAAAGCCATGTTCGATTGCGTAAAAATCGGTACCTTCGCCAGCATCTTGCTCTTTACCCGGAGGACCAAGCCAATAGATATCATGACCACGAGGGTCTTTTTGCTTAATCATATCTTCGGCATGGTGACGAGCACCGAGGCGCGTCACCTGAGTACCAGACAATTG
Source organism: Vibrio sp. 1F255 (assembly GCF_041439145.1). Taxonomy (NCBI): domain Bacteria; kingdom Pseudomonadati; phylum Pseudomonadota; class Gammaproteobacteria; order Vibrionales; family Vibrionaceae; genus Vibrio; species Vibrio sp. 1F255. The sequence goes on from NZ_JBGONQ010000027.1 coordinate 13,107, forward strand.
TTCTAAGGCTAAATCAGGAACGTTTACGTTCAACAAGCGGTTGGTCGGGATTGGGTTTGCTAAATGTTGTTCGACAATACGACGAGCAATCGCTGCCGCTGTCTTAAAATGTTTTTTTCCCACCAGAGAAAACGCTACCGATTGAACGCCTAGAAAATGCCCTTCCATTGCTGCAGCCACCGTGCCGGAATAAAGCACATCGTCACCAAGGTTAGCACCGTGATTAATACCCGTTAAAACCAGATCGGGCATATCGTTCTTGAGCAGTTCATTTAACGCAAAATGCACACAGTCGGTCGGCGTGCCTTGTACCGAGTAGGTATTTTCTGCAATTTCTTGAACGCGCAAAGGTTGTTCTAAAGTTAATGAATTTGAAGCACCTGAGCGATTTCGGTCAGGTGCCACAATGATAACTTCAGCAAGATCACGTAATTCATTTGCTAGCTCATGAATACCTTGAGCGTGCACACCATCATCATTGCTGAGTAAAATCTTCATCTTGTATCCTTTCTTTTGTTCCCATGCTAAGCCAAGTCACTTAAATTCCAATATCAAGTGACTCAGCTCCAAGCAGAATCGTTATTGCTCGTAGGTTCTCTCTACGTGTACTTCTTCAACCAACTCTCGAACGATAGCGGTTGCGAAACAACCTGCGTCTAGAGAGAACTTAAGAGTGACATTATCTTCGTTCACTTCCCAAGTTAAATCGGTTGGTTTTAACGATGCTTCACGACGGTCATGGCGCATGCGGTTACCGCGAATCAGCGCCATTAGGTCAGGTTCAGAATCAAGATGTTTTTGCTCTAACGCTTGAGACTCATCAATCGTTGGTAAGGCATTATCGCCAGCCAAAGCAACAGTTATCAAAGCAGAACCGTTCGCAATGTCTTGGTTTACAGCTTCAATGTTGTCTGCTGTTACTGCCAGTTGAGCACCGTCTTTCACCACGATATCGCCAACCAATGCTGATGCAAACGCATCTTGCTCAATACGGTCTGAAAGGATCAGGTTGTAAATCCACGAACGAGCAGCAGAAAGGTACAAGCTGCGCTTATTCTGGTTACGAGTACGAACGTTATCGCGGCCCCAACGACGAGCTTCAGATAGGTTGTTACCTTCATTGCCAAAACGCTGAGCACCAAAGTAGTTTGGCACGCCCACTTGAGCGACTTTTTCCAAACGCTTGACCACATCATCGCAATCCGTTACTTCAGACAAGGTCAACTCAAATTGGTTGCCAACTAAATCGCCTGGACGTAACTTTTTGTTGTGTCGCGCTGTCGCTAAGATTTCAATGCTTGGGTATTGTGCTAAGAACCCTGAAAAGTCAGGCTCACCTTTCGGTAGGTGAACGCTCAACCACTGCTCTGTCACAGCGTGGCGGTCTTTCAAACCCGCCCAGCTCACGTCTTTCGACTTAACACCGCAAGCTTTAGCCAGCTCGTTTGCTACGAAGCTCGTGTTTTCACCAGTTTTACGAATACGAACCATTAGGTGCTCGCCTTCACCAGCAAACTCAAAACCCAAGTCTTCATTAACGACAAAGTGTTCGACTTTTGCTTTTAGTTTTGCTTTCGCAGTTGGTTTACCGTTTAGATAAGCCAATGAAGATAAAATATCTGACATGCTGTTCTTTTCGTGTTGGTGCTTACGCACTTTTAGTAATTAGGACCACCGCTTCACATGCGATGCCCTCTTTGCGACCTGTAAAACCTAAACGCTCAGTGGTCGTCGCTTTTACATTCACATTGCTAATGCTGGTTTCTAGGTCTTGAGCAATAGCTTGGCACATAGAGTCTATATGAGGCGCCATCTTTGGAGCTTGCGCCATGATAGTAATATCGGCATTACCAATCACGTAACCTTGTTCTTTTACTCGACGGTAAACATCTTTCAGTAGCTCACGGCTATCCGCACCTTTCCATTCGTCATCGGTATCAGGGAAATGACGACCAATATCACCCGCAGCAATCGCACCCAATAGAGCGTCACACAACGCATGAAGGGCAACATCACCGTCTGAGTGTGCAATAAGACCTTGCTCGTAAGGGATGCTTACACCACCAATAATTACCGGGCCTTCACCACCAAACTTATGTACATCAAAGCCATGGCCAATACGAATCATCATTATTCCTTATTCTGACTTAAATAGAACTCAGCAAGCGCTAAATCTTCAGGCTGAGTAATCTTAAAATTATCTGAACGCCCTGCCACTAAAGCGGGCGATAAACCTTTCCATTCAAAGGCTGAGGCTTCATCAGTAATTGAAGCGCCTTGTTGCAACGCCTCACTTAATGCCTTCCACAGAGGCTTTGCTCTGAACATTTGCGGCGTAAGTGCATGCCATAAATCGGCACGCTCAACGGTATGCTCGATCTGCCCTTGGGCACCGCGCTTCATCGTGTCACGAACTGGAGCCGCTAAAATAGCGCCCACATCATGGCTCATCGCGCCGGAAATTAGCTTGTCGATATCACTTAGCTGAACACACGGCCTTGCCGCATCGTGAACCATTACCCAATCACTAAGCTGCTGCTCAGCGATATAGTTTAGCGCAGAGAGTACAGAGTCCGCTCGCTCGCTTCCGCCTGACACTCTGATCACTTGCGGGTTCAGGTTGAGTGCTAGATCAGGGTAGTATGGGTCATCATCGCTGATCGCAACGACAATTTGAGCGACTTGTGGGTGAGACAGTAATTTCTCAATGGTGTGCTCTAAAATTGTTTTGTCGTGAATCTTGAGATATTGCTTAGGGCGGTCTGCCTTCATTCGGCTACCGACGCCCGCCGCAGGTACAACGGCAATCACGCTTTGAAGTTGAGTCGACATTAATGGGATTCCTCACCAATGATGCGATAAAACGTTTCACCTTCTTTGACCATTCCAAGTTCATGACGTGCGCGTTCTTCTATCGCGTCTAAGCCTTGGCGTAGATCGTCAATTTCAGCAAACATTTCTGCATTTCGAATATGCAGCTTTTCATTTACTTGCTGTTGAACTTGGATTTCGTTGTTCACACCGTAGTAATCAGAGATACCATTTTTACCGAGCCACAGTGTGTGTTGTAGCCAGCCAAACACTATGAGCAGTACTAAAGCAAAAATTCGCATAACACCTTTCGCCGGTTGAAAAAGAAGGAACTAGAATAAGGCACATATATACCATAATGAGCTTATTGGTGCGAGATATGTGGTGTCAGGGAATCAATAAGTCGGGGAGTCATTGTCAGGAAAACAATGAGATTCCCTACTCCTTCCTTCGTCAGTCTAGGGAATGACGAACTTTATATGTGACAAGGAGGAGCTTTAGAGCCTAGAGCTTCTTTCATTCAGTTTTCTACAGACAAAAAAATGCCCCGCATAAGCGAGGCATTCAAAAGTATTAGTGCATAATTCTAACTAGTTGGTGCTGTAGCAAGGCAACAAAGAAGATTCAGCTATGGAGCATAGTTTCCTATGTGACTTAGTGAATCTTCTGCAGTTAACGCAGCTACAGTGCCAAATAGGACGAATTATTGACCTTTAACTTCTTTAAGACCGTTGTAAGGAGCTTTAGAACCTAGAGCTTCTTCGATACGGATAAGTTGGTTGTACTTAGCAACACGGTCAGAACGGCTCATAGAACCAGTTTTGATTTGACCTGCAGCTGTACCTACCGCTAGATCAGCGATAGTTGCATCTTCAGTTTCGCCAGAACGGTGAGAGATTACTGCAGTGTAGCCAGCGTCTTTAGCCATCTTGATAGCAGCTAGAGTCTCTGTTAGAGAACCGATTTGGTTGAACTTGATAAGGATAGAGTTAGCTACGCCTTTCTCGATACCTTCAGCAAGAATCTTAGTGTTTGTAACGAACAGATCGTCACCAACGATTTGAAGCTTGTCGCCTAGAAGTTCAGTTTGGTGCTTGAAGCCATCCCAATCTGACTCGTCAAGACCGTCTTCGATAGAAACGATTGGGAAGTTGTTCGCTAGCTCAGCTAGGTAGTGGTTGAACTCTTCAGAAGTGAAAGTTTTACCTTCGCCCTTCATGTTGTAGATGCCAGCTTCTTTGTCGAAGAACTCAGATGCTGCACAGTCCATAGCAAGAGTAACGTCTTTACCTAGTTCGTAACCAGCAGCTGCAACAGCTTCTGCGATAACTTCTAGAGCTTCAGCGTTAGACTTAAGGTTAGGAGCGAAACCACCTTCATCACCAACTGCAGTGCTGTAGCCTTTAGACTTAAGAACTTTAGCTAGGTTGTGGAATACTTCAGCGCCGATACGTAGACCTTCTTTAAGAGTTTTAGCGCCAACTGGTTGGATCATGAACTCTTGGATGTCAACGTTGTTATCTGCGTGCTCACCACCGTTGATGATGTTCATCATTGGTAGAGGCATAGAGAACTGACCAGCAGTACCGTTTAGCTCAGCGATGTGCTCGTATAGAGGCATGCCTTTCGCAGCAGCAGCAGCTTTTGCGTTAGCTAGAGATACAGCTAGGATAGCGTTCGCGCCGAACTTAGACTTGTTATCAGTACCGTCTAGGTCAAGCATGATTTGGTCAACGTCAGCTTGTGCTTTAGCGTCAGTACCAACTAGAGCTTCAGCGATTGGGCCGTTTACAGCTTCAATAGCTTTAAGAACACCTTTACCTAGGAAACGTGATTTGTCGCCGTCACGTAGCTCAAGAGCTTCGCGAGAACCAGTAGATGCGCCAGATGGAGCAGCAGCCATACCTACGAAACCGCCTTCTAGGTGTACTTCAGCTTCTACAGTTGGGTTACCACGTGAATCGATGATTTCACGACCTAGAACTTTAACGATCTTAGACATTGAATGTTTCCTTCTCGTTGAATATATAAATGTCAAATTTAAAGGTAGCAGCACAACTTACGCAGCTACCTGTATTCCTTTTTACTTCTCTAACTCGCCGCGCTGGAACTCACCAGCCGCTTTAACGAAACCTGCAAACAATGGGTGACCATCGCGAGGTGTTGAAGTGAACTCTGGGTGGAATTGAGCAGCAACGAACCATGGGTGGTTCGGGTTCTCAATAACTTCAACCAGTTTCTTGTCCGCAGATAGACCCGATACTTTTAGGCCCGCTTTTTCGATTTGTGGACGAAGATTGTTGTTCACTTCGTAACGGTGACGGTGACGTTCATGGATCGTCGCGCTACCGTATAATTCGTATGCTTTCGTACCTTTCGCTAGGTGACAAAGCTGTGAACCAAGACGCATCGTGCCGCCTAGGTCAGATGATTCTGTACGCTCTTCAACTTTACCTTCGCCATCAGTCCACTCAGTGATAAGACCAACGACTGGGTACTTAGTTTCAGTACAGAATTCAGAAGAGTGCGCCCCTTCCATTTTAGCAACGTTACGAGCGTACTCGATAAGCGCTACTTGCATACCTAGACAGATACCTAAGTACGGTACTTTGTTTTCACGAGCGTATTGAGCAGCAAGAATCTTACCTTCAACACCACGATCACCAAAACCACCAGGAACTAGGATTGCATCTAGGCCTTCTAAAACCTCTACGCCACGAGACTCAACATCTTGTGAATCTACGTATTTAATATTAACGCTTAGGCGGTTTTTCAAGCCTGCGTGTTTTAGCGCTTCATTTACTGATTTGTATGCGTCTGGCAGTTCAATGTACTTACCAACCATACCAATCGTCACTTCACCCGTTGGGTTAGCTTCTTCGTAAATTACTTGTTCCCATTCAGACAGATCTGCTTCTGGAGCTGTGATGCCGAAACGCTTACATACAAGTTCATCAGTGCCTTGAGCTTTAATAAGCTGAGGGATCTTGTAGATAGAGTCAACATCGCGCATAGAAATAACTGCATTTTCTTGCACATTACAGAACAGAGCAATTTTCTTACGCTCGTTCGAAGGAATGTTGCGGTCTGAACGACAAACTAGGATGTCTGGCTGAATACCAATAGACAGTAGCTCTTTTACAGAGTGTTGCGTTGGCTTAGTTTTCACTTCGCCCGCAGCTGCTAGGTATGGCACTAGAGTAAGGTGCATGAACATTGCGCGTTCACGGCCTAGTTCTACTGCTAGCTGACGAATCGCTTCCATGAATGGTAGAGATTCGATATCACCAACCGTACCACCAACTTCAACGATCGCGATATCGTGGCCAGCTGCGCCAGAAATAACACGCTCTTTGATAGAGTTAGTGATGTGTGGGATAACCTGAATTGTTGCACCTAGGTAATCACCGCGACGCTCTTTTGCTAGTACGTCTGAGTAAACACGACCTGCAGTGAAGTTGTTACGCTTAGTCATCTTGGTGCGAATGAATCGCTCATAGTGACCAAGGTCAAGGTCTGTTTCAGCGCCATCTTCCGTAACGAACACTTCACCGTGCTGAGTCGGGCTCATAGTGCCTGGATCAACGTTGATGTAAGGGTCAAGCTTCATCATAGTCACTTTAAGACCACGAGCTTCTAAAATAGCCGCAAGAGATGCTGCAGCAATACCTTTACCTAGAGAGGATACAACCCCGCCAGTAACAAAAATGTAATTTGTCGTCATGTTTAACCTGAAATTGGTTGAATGAGGGAAATGGACTACTTCTGGACGGGATGAAAATATACCAGAAGCCCCTTATCGCCACAACGTGAAATCTATCACACTGCTATTTTTTATTTTTTGCTTCAAATCAATTCATGATAAAAGCTTTGGTTATCTTTTCTCCGCCACTTTGACTTCACCCCACATGGAATCAAGCTGTTGTAGTGAAAAATCGGTCAAATTTTTACCTTGCTGACGAACTTTTTGTTCCACCCCTTTAAAGCGACGCGAAAACTTGAGATTGGCTTTATTGAGTGCCGATTCTGGGTTTTTACCTAAATGTCGTACCAAGTTAACGGTCGCGAACAGTAAATCCCCCAGCTCTTCTTCAACCAATTCTTCGTTTGGCGTCACTTGAAGTGCTTCTTCTAGCACCTCGTCCACTTCCTCTAATACCTTATTGGCGACTGGGCCAATTGAGTCCCAATCAAAGCCATATTTCGCGACCTGCTTTTGAATTTTTGTAGCACGCGAAAGTGCAGGTAGAGAGTTTGGTATTGAGTCTAGAATACTTTCTTGAGTTTTGCCTGCTTGTGCTTTTTCTTTGGCTTTTTCCGCTTCCCAATTGGCATTGATTTCTTCATCACTGGCAAACTCAGTATCAGAGAACACATGCGGGTGACGGCGTGTTAGCTTTTCGTTAATGCCATCAACCACATCAGAGAACTCAAACAACCCCTGTTCTTTCGCTAACTGGCTATAGAAGATCACCTGAAACAACAAGTCACCCAACTCTTCTTGTAGGTTCGGCCAATCTTTGTTGTAAATCGCGTCCACCACCTCGTAGGTTTCTTCGATAGTATGCGGCACAATTGTTTCAAAATTTTGTTTCAAATCCCAAGGACAGCCACCTTCTGGATCGCGCAGCTTAGTCATAATCTGTTCAAGTTGTTCAATCGGGTGGCTCATGGTGCTTTCCTATTATTCTGTTTGATTGTTTTAATCTAATTCTTTTCTTAAAACTAAAAAAGGTGAGCAGCCAAAACCACTCACCTTTCTATTTTTCGTCATCTCCAAGAGTGAAGTATGAGCGAGTTGGGGATCTCAAACCGCTTGGCGAGATTCCCTATCACGTTCGTCCCTCACTGTAGGGAATGACATAAATGACACAAAAGGATCATCCAAGTCTCTTAACGCTCATTACATCTTTGATCTGCTCGACTCGACTTGTCACTCGGCTCAGAATCTCAATATTGGTCACTTCCAAATCGAAATCCATTACCGATAGCTGACGCTTGTAGTCGATGCGGCTCTTCATTGTCGTCACACTGATCTTCTCGTTCGAGAACAGTGAGGTGATGTCTTTCAACAAGCCATTACGTTCTAGCGCTTCAACACGCAGCGTTAGGATGTATGAGCCGACAAAGCCATTACCCCAAACGGTATCAATGATACGTTCTGGCGCATGCACGCTTAGCTCGCCTAGCTGTTCACAGTCAGCGCGGTGCACTGAGATACCACGACCTTGAGTGATGTAACCTTTAATCACATCACCTGGGATTGGCTGACAGCAACGCGCTAGGTGCGTCATTAGGTTATCAACGCCCTCAACCACTACCGCATCTTTCTTCGGACGACTCTGTTGTGCCGGCTTGTTTTCCGACTCAAGCAGTTTCTCTAGCGCTTTCTTGTCTTCTTCTTCCGCCGTTGGCTTATTCACTAGCGCATTGATGTGATTAACCACTTGGTTAATACGCAAGTCGCCACTACCAATACCTGCATAGAGTTCGTCTGGCGTATTCACGTTAAAGCGTTTTAGTGCGTATTGATCAGCATCTTTTAGGGTTGCGCCTACTTTCGCTAGCTCAACTTCCAGGATATCACGACCCGCTTCTAGGTTTTTCTCACGGCTTTGTGCGCGGAACCAAGCGTTGATTTTCGCTCGAGCTCGACCAGAATGAACAAAACCTGTGGTTGGATTTAACCAGTCACGAGATGGGTTCGGCTCTTTCTGCGTGATGATCTCAACTTGATCGCCCATCGATAGTTTATGAGTGAACGGTACGATACGCCCCGCTACTTTGGCACCGATACAGCGGTGTCCGACCATCGAGTGGATGTGGTAGGCGAAATCCAACGGGGTTGCGCCCATTGGTAAGTCGACCACGTCACCACGTGGAGTAAATGCGTATACACGGTCATCGAAGACTTGGCTACGTACCTCATCCAGCATCTCGCCAGAGTCCGACATCTCTTCTTGCCAGTCGATAAGTTTACGCAACCAAGTGATTTTCTCATCGTAGCCACTACGGACGCTTGAAGCTCCTTCTTTGTACTTCCAGTGCGCCGCCACACCAAGCTCAGAGTCTTCGTGCATTTGCTTAGTACGGATCTGAATCTCAATGGTCTTGCCTTCAGGGCCAAGTACTACGGTATGAATCGACTGGTAACCATTTGGCTTAGGGTTCGCCACATAGTCATCAAATTCGCTCGGGAGGTGCTTGTATTTAGTGTGTACCACCCCAAGGCCGGCGTAACAGTCTTGCAGCTGGTCAGCGATAATACGTACTGCTCGTACGTCAAAAAGCTCATCGAAGGCTAAGCCTTTCTTCTGCATTTTGCGCCAGATACTGTAGATGTGTTTTGGTCGGCCACTCACTTCAGCATTGATGTTTGAACGCTGCATTTCTGCGGTTAAATCATCAACGAAATCTGTGATGTATTGTTCACGAACGATACGACGCTCAGACAGCTGTTTTGCAATCTGCTTGTAGGTATCTGGTTGTTGGTAGCGGAATGCGTAATCTTCGATTTCCCACTTAAGTTGGCCGATACCTAAACGGTTTGCCAGTGGGGCATAGATGTTAGAACACTCTTTTGCGGCCGCGCGACGCACAGCATCAGGCGCTTTTTTTACCTCGATAAGGTTACAGATTCGTTCAGCGAGTTTGATGACTACGCAGCGGAAATCATCGACCATAGCCAGTAGCATGCGTCGAACGTTATCAACTTGACCCGAGGCAGCACTGCCTTCAAGGGTCACGTTTAACTGGCCTAAGGCCGCCATTTCTTCAACGCCATCGATCAACTTTACGGTTTCTTTACCGTAGCTTTCTTCAAACGCTTCGCGCTCAAAAACGCCGCTTGAGACGACGGGGAAAAGTTGTGCAGCAATTAAAGTGGCACGGTCCATGGACAAGGTGACCAAGATTTCGATCATCTCACGGCCACGCCAAAGCAAGAGCGATGCTTGCTCGTGATCTTTTAAAAGTTCTTCACAGTGACGATAAACTTTAATCAGTTTATTCGAGGTTTTTGCGTCTTGATTCAATGACGCAATCCAACTTTCTAGCTCAAACTGTTCGCTTGGGTTTAAATGTGCGCTTCGTACCGCAACCATCATGCCTTCCTAGTTATTATGTTTTATACCCAATTCAATATGACTAACTGGTTCCAAGTTAGTTCGACCATATTGATATCAGCGCAGGCTTCCCTGCGCCTTTGTGATTCATTTGAAGCCTTGTTTAAGGGCCTCTAAGCCTTGATAAAGAGAGCCATCGATTCTAGATGACTGGTGTGTGGGAACATGTCCAACATACCCAGTTTGGCTAATTGATAGCCTTGTTTTTCTAAGCTCTCAGAATCTCTAGCTAGAGTAGCAGGATTACACGAAACATAAACCACACGCTTCGCTCCTAACGCTGAAATTTGATCAACGATCCCACTCGCTCCCGCACGTGCCGGGTCAAGCAATACTTTATCGAATTTCTCTTTTGCCCAAGGCTGTGAAGATAAGTCTTCTTCAAGGTTAGCTTGGTAAAATTCTGTATTGCTTAACTGGTTTAACGCTGCATTAGATGCGGCTTGCTGAACCATTTCATCAACGCCTTCTACACCAACCACAAACGCCGATTGTTGCGCGATAGGCAGACTAAAGTTACCGAGACCACAAAACAGGTCTAGCACTCGCTCATCCGCTTGAGGCTCTAGCCACTCAATCGCTTGAGCCACCATCTGCCGATTCACTTTCTGGTTTACTTGGATAAAGTGGTTTGGCTCGAACGGTAACGTCACGCCAGTTTCGCTGTAAGAAGGTGTATCGCCGACTAAGCGAACCAACTTATCGGTTTCAGGCATCGAATACAGCGTAGCGCCTTCTTCTTTTGCTAACGCAATCAGCGCTTGCTCATCTTTTTCAACCAGAGGCTTAAGGTGACGTAGCACCATAACAGGACCAGTATCGCCCAACACCAATTCAACGTGTCCTAAAGACGTAAGGCTGTTGAAAGTGTTCAGTAAATTTTTCAGTTTTGGCAGCAACACATTAAGGCGAGGATCAAGCACGGCACAGTCGGTGATGTTTTCAATCTGCTTACTCTGCTTCTTACGGAAACCGAATTGAAGCTGTTGTGTCTTCTTATCAACAAATAGGCTGATACGTGCGCGACGTCGATAACCGGTTTCATCACCGACAATAGGTTGTGCAACTTCAGTGTTCGCCGTTTGGTATTGGCTCATCAGGTGCGTCAGAGATTGCGATTTATGCTCAACCTGAGAAGAATAACCTAGGTGTTGAAGGTGACAGCCACCACACTGATTAAAGTGCTTACAAAACGGCTTTAAACGCTGCTCGCTCGGCTTCAATAACTTGATGAGTTTAGCTCGCGAAAACTTACTTTTGCTCTCAGTAAGTTGAATAACCACCTGCTCACCGGGCAATGCGCCATCAATGAAAACCGGTTTATTCTTTTGATAAGCGATGCCAGCGCCATTGTGATCCATTCGTTCAACCAAAACCGATTGATGCTTGGTCTCGAGTTGAGTTTTCTTTTTTGGTTGGAAAAAACGTGCCATTGCTTGTGCCTAATGTATCTTTTAATAAGTAATTGGTATCCAGGACTCACTATTATGTCTTGGAATCATTGTCGAACGTCACGGCTTTGATTAAGCTTACCGTTCACTTAACCGCCATTGTGTGCGTTATTTTCCCATATCCAGACCTCGATGTAATTAAAGAACATGACCAGATATGGCTTAAGAGCCCGTGTAATTACCTTAACTCTAGCTCCAACCCTGATTATTGGGTTGCTATTGAGTGCATTTTTCTCATTTAACCGCTATCAAGACCTTGAAGGTCAAGTGGTTAACACTGGTACTAGCATCATTGAGCCACTTGCGATTGCGAGTGAATCAGGCATGAAGCTCGAAAGTCGAGAGTCTGTTCGTCAGCTTATTAGCTATGCGCATCGAAAGAATTCTAAGCTAGTGCGCAGTATCGCGGTGTTTGATGAGCGTCATGAGTTGTTTGTAACCTCAAACTTCCACCCCGATTTTGAAAGCCTGACCTACCCCAAAGATAAACCGATCCCGCATTTAAGCTCATCGAACCTTCTCGATAATACGCTGATCCTGCGGACACCTATCATCGCCGAAGGCCAGTACATCAATTCAGCCAACGGTCAGTCTCAAGCTAATCAAGCGATCGGCTACATTGCGATTGAATTAGATCTTTCATCACTTCGATTGCAGCAATATCAAGAAGTGTTCTCTGCATTCTTAGTGTTGATTCTCGGGCTTGGTTTATCGGGTGTGTTTGCGTTCCGCTTAATGCACGATGTCACTCAACCGATCACACACATGAAAAACATGGTCGACCGAATTCGTCGAGGTCACCTAGATGTGCGTATCGAAGGTAAGATGCATGGTGAGCTAGACTCGCTGAAAAACGGTATCAATGCGATGGCGGTATCGCTATCAGAGTATCACGTCGAGATGCAGCACAGTATCGACCAGGCCACATCAGATTTGCGTGAAACTCTTGAACAGCTTGAGATTCAAAACGTTGAGTTAGACATCGCGAAGAAACGCGCTCAAGAAGCGGCTCGTGTTAAGTCTGAGTTCTTAGCGAATATGTCTCACGAATTGAGAACGCCGCTGAACGGTGTGATTGGCTTTACTCGTCAAATGCTCAAGACTCACCTATCGAACAGTCAAACCGATTACCTGCAAACCATTGAACGCTCGGCAAACAACCTGCTTAGCATCATCAACGATATCTTGGACTTCTCGAAACTTGAAGCCGGTAAATTAGCCCTAGAGAACATCCCATTTGAATTCCAAGCTAGCCTTGAAGAGGTAGTAAACCTTCAAGCAACCAACGCTCATGAGAAAGGCCTAGAACTGACACTGAAGATCGACCCTAAAGTACCGCCAGGTGTGGTGGGCGATCCACTGCGTATTCAGCAGATCCTAACCAACCTTGTTGGTAACTCAATCAAGTTTACCGAACGCGGCAACATTGATATCAGCGTTGAGCTTCGCTCACAAAGTGAAGACAACATCGAGCTACAATTCATGGTTCGCGATACGGGTATTGGTATTTCTGAGCGTCAACAAGCTCAGCTTTTCCAAGCTTTCAGCCAAGCCGATGCAAGTATCTCTCGTCGTTACGGCGGTACAGGCTTAGGTCTGGTTATCACCCAAAAACTGGTCAGCCAAATGGGCGGAGAGATCAGCCTAACCAGTCGTCTTCACCAAGGCTCTACCTTCTGGTTCACCTTGAGACTATCAACGACTGATATGCCGATGACAGAGCTGATTGAGACGCAGTGTCTGCAAGACAAACAACTGCTGCTTATCGAGCCAAACATGCAAGCGGCATCGATTACTCAGCAAATCCTAACCCAAGAAGGCTTAGTGGTAACGTATCGTTCGGTGATGCCAGATGAGACGACCTCGTATGACTACGTTCTGCTTAACCTAGCCGCCAACCAAGAGTATCAATTTGATACTGTGAGTGGTTGGGCGATCGGTGCGAAGAAGATTGCTCAAAACGTGATTATTGGTACACCAAGTACCGAGCTAGCGTTGGGTGAGCAACTAATGAAAGAGGTCGATGTTCAGTGCATCACCAAGCCTCTTTCTCGTAAGAAGTTGCTGCAAACTCTGGTATCGAATCAGGCACCTACCTTGATTGCACCAGCGATTGAAACGCATTCTGAAGAGAAGTTACCGCTTACTGTGATGGCAGTAGACGACAACCCAGCCAACCTTAAGTTGATTACCGCGCTGCTTAAAGAGCGTGTAGAAACCGTCATCAGTTGTACCAGTGGTCAGCAGGCGATAGACAAAGCGACAGAGACGCCATTTGATATCATCTTCATGGATATTCAAATGCCACAGATGGACGGTGTAACCGCTTGTCAGAACATCAAAAAACTGGCGAACAATGCGAATACACCTGTAATTGCCGTGACCGCACATGCAATGATTGGCGAACGAGATCGACTGCTTGAAGCGGGCATGGATGACTACCTAACCAAACCGATTGAAGAGCATGTTTTACAGCAGGTTCTGATTCATTGGAGCTCGACCTCTGAGGTTGAGCTCATCGAAAAAATAGATCCAGACCACCCAGCGGTCTCTGCTGAAGTCGACAACGCTCCAGTGTCAGAAACTGAAGCCAGCGTGCACACAAACATCATCATTGATTGGCAAGCTGCGATGAAACAAGCCGCTAATAAAGAAGACCTCGCACGCGATATGCTGCAAATGCTCGTAGACTTTATTCCAGAGGTTTATGAGGCAGCAGACAAAGCGATAGAAGACAGTGACTACCCAGTTGAAGAGCTGATACACATCATCCACAAGATGCATGGCAGCAGCTCGTACAGCGGTGTACCAAGGCTAAAATCGGTCTGTGCGACGATAGAGAAAGAGCTGCGTTCTGGTACTTCTGTTGAAGACATTGAACCTGAGCTTTTCGAGCTTCAGGATGAGTTAGATAAGGTTCAAGCAACCGCGATTCATTACTTGAAACCGGCGAAGACCTAGCGGGCACTTGTTACTCACCAGTATTCGTTAGAGGATTTACCCGCTAATAAAAAAGCAGAGCTCATGAGCTCTGCTTTTTTCTGTCTAGAGCCAAGAGCACTAGATATAAAGTCGCGATAATCTGTTTACGATTCGAGTAACACCGTTGCCACTGCGTAGTGACGCTCATCCGAGATAGTCAGATGAATCGATGTTGTGCCGTTCGCCTCTGCGATTTCACGCGCTTTTTTATGCAGGATCAGAACTGGCTTGCCATGCTCATCGTTTGAAATCTCAAAGTCGTGGAAGGTCACACCCAGCGCGATACCCGTGCCTAACGCCTTAGATGCTGCTTCTTTGGCAGCAAAACGTTTTGCAAGGTAACGCCCTTTTTGCTTCAGTTGCTGGAATACTTCAAATTCAGAATCGGTCAAAATACGCTGAGCAAAAGCGTCACCACTTCGTGACAATGCCTTTTCAACACGTTCAATTTCTGCGATATCTGTACCTAATCCAACAACAGCCATGCTTACCCTACTACTAAACTTCTATCTATTAATTCTACTAATTCGTAGCTTACGACTTAACGCTTACGGTTTAGAAAACTAAGCGTTGTTGCGTGCTGTTTCCATCACGGTTTTCATGTCTGCAACGGCTTTGTTCAAACCATCAAACACTGCACGTCCCATGATCGAGTGACCGATGTTCAGCTCGTAGATCTCAGGAAGAGCCGCAATTGGGGCGACGTTGTGGTAAGTCAGACCATGACCCGCATTAACTGTGATACCAAGATCGTCCGCGTAGCTTGCGCCTGCAGCAATCTTTTTCAGCTCGTCTTGTTGGTCTTCTTCTGTTTTAGCATCCGCATAATGGCCAGTGTGCAGTTCAATGAACGGTGCGCCACACGCTTTTGCTGCGTCGATTTGCTCACGGTCAGCATCGATAAACAGAGACACCTTAATGCCAGCAGCAGACAGTTTTTCCGTCGCAGCTTTGATCTTTTCAAGTTGACCAACCACGTCCAAGCCACCTTCAGTAGTTAGCTCTTCACGCTTCTCTGGAACCAGACAAACAAACTCAGGATTAGTATCGAGTGCAATTTGAACCATCTCGTCCGTTACGGCCATCTCCAAGTTCATGCGAGTTTGAAGTGTTTCAGCCAGAATACGCACATCGCGATCAACGATGTGACGACGGTCTTCACGCAGGTGAATAGTAATGCCATCTGCACCAGCACGTTCAGCGATTTCAGCTGCGTGTACTGGATCTGGGTATTTAGTACCACGTGCATTACGTAGTGTTGCAATATGGTCGATATTAACGCCTAAAAGGATTGAGCTCATTTTCCAATACTCCGTGCTCTGGAGAGGGCTATTGTTGGCATAAATAGCTCTCTACTTTTTAATGGTTTGCCGCCAAGATACGGCTTTAAGGCTATGCGTGTAAAGCGTTTTGCCGCTTTTAACTGCTCTTTAGTGATAAACCTACGTTCGCTGATTGCAATAAGTTCATCGCCCATAAAAGTCAGGTTATCTCGACGTACTGAAGCGATGAAACCTTTCTGCTCTCGATAGCGATAAGTCATGCTCGGATCAATCGCTTCGCCAGTGCCCGCGCAGTGTAAAAAGTCGACGCCGTAACCCATAGCAGATAATAGAGCCAGCTCAAAGCGACGCAGTGCTGGCTCAGGATTATCATTATGCGCCAGCTCTGTTAAAGCATGAAGATAGTCGTGAAAAAGTGCAGGCATCGGTACTTCCGCCATCAATACCCGACCGATAAGCTCGTTCACGTACATGCCTGAATACAGATTAATACCGGCGAGAGGAAGCCCCAAGCTGATGGGTTCAGCTTGGCGTAAGGTTTTCATCGAACCATTACCAGACCACTTAAGCAATAGCGGCGTAAAAGGTTGTAATGCACCTTTCAAATTGGAACGCTTGCTGCGAGCGCCTTTAGACATCAACGTCACCCGACCGAACTCTTCGCTGAAGACGTCCAAGATCAGGCTCGACTCACTGTATGGTCGACGGTGCAACACAAAGCATCGCTGTAACCCTTCGCTCAATCACTTACCCTTATTACAGATACAAAAAGAGAGAGTTCGCACTCTCTCTTGGATTTATCTTCAGTTCAACTTTCTTAATCTCAGAAAGTGACGTTCAATATATTATAGATCGTCGATGTAGCCTAACGAGCGAAGTGCACGCTCATCATCAGCCCAGCCAGATTTAACCTTGACCCAAGTCTCTAGGTAAACCTTACGGCCGAATAGCTCTTCCATATCGATACGCGCTTCACGACCAATCGTTTTGATCTTCTCGCCCGCTTTACCAATCACCATTTTCTTCTGGCCTGTACGCTCAACAAGAATCAGTGCATTGATGTGGAAGCCATCGTTATCTGGGTTGTAATCGAAACGTTCGATTTCAACCGTTACCGAGTAAGGTAGCTCGTCACCCGTAAAGCGCATCAGCTTTTCACGGATAATTTCAGAGGCCATAAAACGTTGCGAGCGATCAGTCACGTATTCTTCAGGGAAGTGGTGTGTCGCTTTAGGTAAATGTTCACGTACGTGCTTACGCAGTACATCAATATTTTTACCTTGCTTCGCTGAGATTGGCACTACATCAATGAAGTCCATCTTCTTAGAGACTTCCATCATGTGCTGCATGACGTTAGTACGGTCTTGAACGTTATCTACTTTGTTGATGCAAAGTACAACTGGGAAGTCAGTCTTCTTCAGTTTGTTCAGAACCATCTCATCGTCGTCAGTCCAGTGAGTACCATCGACAAGGAAGAATACTAGGTTTACATCACTCAATGAGCTGTTCGCCGCACGGTTCATCAAGCGGTTGATGGCACGCTTTTCTTCAATATGAAGTCCAGGAGTATCAACAAAGATCGCTTGGTAATCACCCTCAGTTTCAACGCCCATAATACGGTGACGTGTCGTCTGTGGTTTACGTGATGTAATAGAAATCTTCTGACCCAGAATATGGTTCAGAAGCGTCGACTTACCTACATTTGGGCGACCGACAATAGCGATGAAGCCACAGTGTTGGTTTTCCGGTAGGCCTGTTTTTTTGCTATCAGATGAAAAGAATGCATCGATATCGAAATCTTGGTTGTTATCAGACATTGCTTAGTTGCTCTAATGCTGTTTCAGCAGCCGCTTGTTCTGCCTTGCGGCGGCTAGTGCCTTTACCGATAACAGGTTTATCCACACCTGCCACTTCACACTCAACCGTAAACTCTTGGTTGTGTGCTTCACCTTTAATATTAGTCACTGTGTAGACAGGTAGAGGATTTCTTCGACCTTGCAAAAACTCTTGTAGGCGAGTTTTCGGATCTTTTTGAGATACTCCAGGCTGAATAGCATCTAGGCGAGATTGGTACCAGCTTAAAATAATGCCGCGAACCGTCTCGGTATCACTATCTAAATAGACAGCGCCGATGATCGCTTCAACCGCATCCGCTAGAATAGAATCACGACGGAAACCGCCACTCTTCAACTCACCTGGACCTAATTTTAAGTAATCTCCTAGTTCGAATTCACGACCTAGTTCTGCCAATGTATGACCACGTACTAATGTTGCGCGCATGCGGCTCATATCACCTTCGTTTACCTTAGGAAAACGGTGGTAAAGATCATCAGCGATAACAAAACTTAAAATTGAATCGCCCAGAAACTCAAGACGTTCGTTATGTTTACCTGCGGCGCTGCGGTGAGTCAGCGCCAAGTGGATAAGATCGGCATCATTAAACTGATAGCCAATCTTTCTCTCTAGTTTATCAATTGGAGAATTCATGCTCTCTCGATGTGTTATGTGATCGATTAATGAATCCCACCGATGCGATTAAAACGCACACCAGTAGGAATCCATGTTGGAAGTACACTGTCTGAACCGCGTTCGAATTCGAAGCTTATCCAAATAGCAACGGCCTTACCAACAAGGTTTGCTTCAGGGACAAAGCCCCAGTAACGGCTATCGGCACTGTTGTCACGGTTATCACCCATCACAAAGTACTGGCCTTCTGGAACGACCCATTCGTTAACACCATTGCGAGGCTGATATGCTTGCACACGATCGCGGCGCAATGGGTTAACTAAAATCTGGTGTTCTACGTCTCCAAGCTGTTCGTTCAGCTGAATCAGAGGCACACCATCTTGAATAAATTGGCTCTCTTCAACATTACTTAGTTTCACAGGTTCACAGCTACTTGTACCCTTCGCCTGAATGCAGATCTCTTTACGACTGCTGTAGCGAATGGTGTCACCTGGCATACCAACAACACGCTTAATGTAGTCGATGTTTGGCTGAGGTGGGTACTTAAATACGATTGAGTCACCGCGTTCTGGCTTGCCTGTTTCTACCAATTGAGTGCGCCATACTGGGTCTTTTAGACCGTACGCGTACTTCTCTACCAAGATGAAATCACCAACCAAAAGGGTTGGCATCATCGAGCCAGAAGGGATTTGAAACGGTTCATAGATGAATGAACGCAAGATCAAAACAAATGCAATTACCGGGAAAATGGACACACTGTTCTCAACCCACCAAGGTTGAGCCGTAACTTTTGCGCTAGTTTCAGCGTCTAGGCCATTCGATTGTGCTTCAACGTCAGCAAGCTTTTGCTGGCGCTTCTTCGCCCACACAAACTTTTCCAACGCCCATACAATGCCGGTTACTAGAGTTACGATCACTAAGATAAGCGAAAATGTGTTAGCCATTGATATCCCTTAAATTTCATTTCTTTAAAAATAACGAAAGTGAAAGAGCATAACTCTTTCACTCTGCTTAATATTTCTAATTTGTATCAATCATGCTGACTAAATGCTGGGAAGATTACGCAGGAAAAATCGTTTAGTTCGAGGCGCAAAGTGCAGTGACTAGTGGGCCTAATTGCAATCTTTGCAACAAAGAAATAAACGATTTTAACCAGTAATATTCAGCAGATAGTTAGTGCGATTGATACCTAGTCTTTTCCAACGTGAAGGATTGCAAGGAACGCTTCTTGAGGCAGTTCAACGTTACCGATCTGCTTCATACGCTTCTTACCTTCTTTTTGTTTCTTAAGAAGTTTCTTCTTACGACTGATATCACCACCGTAACATTTTGCGATTACGTTCTTACGCAGTTGTTTCACTGTAGAACGAGCAATGATGTGGTTACCAATCGCTGCTTGAATCGCGATATCGAACATCTGACGAGGGATGAATTCTTTCATCTTCTCTACCAGTAGACGACCACGAGACTGAGCAATATCTTTGTGCGTAATGATAGCTAGTGCATCAACGGTTTCGCCATTCAGCAATACGTCGACACGTACCATGTTTGATGGCTCGTAGCGTTGGAAGTTGTAATCCAATGATGCATAGCCGCGAGACGTTGACTTCAGACGGTCGAAGAAGTCTAGAACGACTTCTGCCATAGGAAGATCATACGTCACAGCAACTTGGTTACCGTGGTAAACCATGTCGACTTGTACGCCACGCTTCTCAACACACAGTGTAATTACGTTACCTAGGTAATCAGAAGGTACCAGAATATTACAGCGTGCAATTGGTTCGCGAATTTCTTCTAGGTCATTAACTGCTGGCAGTTTAGCCGGGCTATCAACGTACAGAACCGTTTTATCTGTTTTTACAACTTCATATACTACTGTTGGTGCAGTCGTAATTAGGTCTAGGTCGTATTCACGCTCTAGACGCTCTTGGATGATCTCCATGTGAAGCATTCCTAAGAAGCCACAACGGAAACCAAAACCAAGTGCTGCTGAACTTTCTGGTTCAAAGAACAGTGATGCATCGTTCAGGCTTAATTTGCCTAACGCGTCACGGAAGTTTTCGTAGTCATCAGATGATACAGGGAATAGACCAGCGTATACCTGAGGCTTCACTTTTTGGAAACCAGGTAGACGTTCAGTGCTGCCGCCTTTTGCAAGCGTCAACGTATCACCAACCGGTGCACCTAGGATGTCTTTAATACCACAAACAACCCAACCTACTTCGCCAGTATTTAGCTCTGTAGTATCGATTTGCTTAGGCGTGAAGATACCTAGACGGTCAACACCCCATACTTGGTCTGTCGACATTACTTTGATCTTATCGTTCTTCTTCAGCTTACCGTTTTTGATACGAACCAAAGAAACTACGCCAAGGTAGTTATCGAACCAAGAGTCAATGATCAACGCTTGTAGAGGCGCTTCAGGATCACCTTCCGGTGGCGGGATTGCCGTCACGATGTTTTCTAGAACATCATCAACACCCAAACCTGTTTTCGCAGAACAGCGAGTCGCTTCCATCGCATCGATGCCAACGATCTCTTCGATTTCTTCAGCAACACGTTCTGGTTCAGCAGCTGGTAGGTCAATCTTGTTCAAGATTGGCACTACTTCCAGTTCCATTTCGATTGCTGTGTAACAGTTTGCTAGAGTTTGTGCTTCAACACCTTGGCCAGCATCCACTACAAGTAGTGCGCCTTCACAAGCCGCTAGAGAACGAGATACTTCGTAAGAGAAGTCTACGTGTCCAGGAGTGTCGATAAAGTTAAGTTGGTAAGTTTCACCATCTTTAGCTTTGTAATCTAAAGTCACACTCTGCGCTTTAATTGTAATACCACGCTCGCGTTCTATATCCATAGAATCGAGGACTTGAGCTGCCATCTCACGTTCACTTAATCCTCCACAAACTTGGATTAAGCGGTCAGAAAGGGTCGACTTACCGTGGTCGATGTGGGCGATAATCGAAAAATTACGAATGTGCTTCATAGGCTTGGTGTGACTAAACTCTTTGAATAGGGATAATAAGAAAGCCGCGACGCGTCCAATCTACAGTCAGCATTGGTGGCGGCATTTCAATCAAGTTGGCAGATTCTACCCAATTTAAGGGCAAGAAGCATCATAAATTAGACGAGAGACTCACCTAGGATTCGAATCAAGACGACTTCTTGCTTGGATTTGTCTTCCATGGGTTTGGCTAACCGCTTCGCTAAGGCAATCCCACCAGCAGTAAACAGTGCTGCACTTAAGATAACAATGCCCTCGCCCCCCTGGAGTAAGGGTTGTAACAAGAGTTGCCCAAAACCAGCACCAATCATCAACATGAAAAGTGGGATGAGATAAACAATCGCCGCCGACTGAAGTAGGCTTTTTTCTGGAAAGCCAATTTCTACGATTTGTCCAGCTTTGACTAAGCTTTTGGTTTTAAGCTGCCAAAACAAAGATTTATTGCCAACAGCCTTGGTCACAATACCCGTACCGCAGTTTTTTTGAGAAGAACAGCTGCTACAACTGGTTTGTTGTTCGCAGCTCAATTGAACAAAGTATTGCTTACCTTTTTGTTCAACCGAGCTAACGGTCGCCAGCGCGGTCATCATTGCGCTTGTACCGATTTATTAAATGTAACTGACTGAGCAATACGTTTTGCAGTTGCCGGCGGAATGTCACCAACCACAGAGATCTCTTTATCGCCAATCACTAAGCTGTGCAAGGTTCTACGCCCTTGACGCACCAGCTGCCCTTTCAATGAATGCTCATCTTTTTCCGCGATATAAACCGAAAAGTTAAACAGTCCATCACTGAAAAGCTGACTTTCAACCATTTTATCGGTCGCAGCCATTTGATAGCGGCTAAGCTCTTTTGATTTAAACCCTTCAGGAATCCACGACGCTTGCCAGTTAGTTTCACTCACTAAGCCTTCCGGTAATGATAAAACTTTCGGCAATTGAGCTTGGCTCAAGCCACCCATAGCCTCAGCAATCTTATCGTTCACCACGTAAGAGATAGTGCGGTACTGTTCAAGCACTTCGCCATCACGATCCAAAAGGTCGGCACGCAAAGGAAGATTCGTTTTTTCGTCTACCCAAACCACGTAAGAGTAGCGAAGGCCATCTTTCGGCACGACACGCAGCACTTGAGTGGTGCTACCTGCTTCACGAGAGCGACCAACTTTCACAAAGTCGTAGTACTGATTCAGAGATTCGATATCTCGATTAATCATCGGAATAACAGGCGCAACCATGCTGCCTGACTGAATCGTAAATGGCTCTGTACCCGGCTCGATGTAGCTAACTTCGTTGCCACGTCGAATGACTTCACGAACAGGGCCGCTTAGATAAACAAGGTGTGCAAGTTGTTGGTCGTCGTTAACCGCATGGCGATAAACAAGAGGCTCAATACTGCTCTTCTTTATCAAAATGTAGGAGAGTTCGTAATTTAGATGCTGACTGGCCTCGTTCATTTGATGCAACAAGGCCTTTGCAGTGGTTTCCTCTGCAAAGGCTGTTGGAGACATCAAGCTGAACAGTGTCAGTGCACTGACCAGGATTTTCTTCATTCAATGTCCGATTCTAGATGTGCATCTTGCATTGGCGATGCATCACTGTTTAATCTTAGCTGCAGCTCATAATCTTCTAACAATGCATGAACGCGTTTGCGCTGCTCTTGCAAGTTAGCTTCAGATGTTGGTTTCTCAACAGAGTCACGCGTTAAACTTACTGGTTCCGCAGAACCGGCAAATGGAATCGTCTGGAGTACAGGCAACTGCTCTGGTGCTGCAGGGTCGCTACCACCATATTGTTGAACACCTAATACAACGGCTAATGAAACACACGCTGCCACGGCAACTTGTCCAAACTGTTGTAACCACGCCGGAAGCTGACGCTTCGCTTGCTGAGGTTTAGGTTGCTCTTCAATTGGAGCAACAGTAGGTTCAACATTCACTTGGTGCAGGTTCGACATTGAACCATGTGCAGGCTCGTTCTCAAGCGCTGCCGCTACACTATTAGCAATGTTCCACTCTGGAGTTTCTGGCGAATCCCCACGCATAACATCACCAATTAAATGGTAACTCTGCCAAGTATCCATGCTTTCTTGATCAGATTCTAGATCTACAATGAGAGCTTTATCGATCGTTTCACCATCCATGAGTGCCGAAAGCTTTTCTTTATCAGCCATTATTTTCACCATAATTATTACAAGTTCTAGCGTTGCAAAAGAGGTTTGATTTTCTTTTCCACCGCTTCACGAGCTCGGAAAATACGCGAACGTACGGTTCCTACAGGGCAATCCATTACTTCTGCAATCTCTTCGTAGCTCAAACCTTCGAGCTCTCGCAACGTCATTGCAGTTTTTAAGTCTTCTGGTAGCGCTTCAATCGCTCCAAAAACAACTTGTTTCAATTCTTTAGACAGCGTTAAGTTCTCAGGGTTCGATATTTCTTTTAACGCGCTGCCTGTTTCGTAATATTCTGCATCTTCTGCATCTACATCGGTTGCTGGCGGCCTACGGCTTTGGGCAACGATATGATTTTTAGCGGTGTTCACGGCAATTCGGTATAACCATGTATAGAAGGCACTCTCGCCACGAAAGTTAGGTATCGCGCGGTAAGCTTTAATAAAAGCTTCTTGTGCTACATCAGGTACATCACCGGAATTATTCACGTATCGAGAGATAAGATTACAAACTTTGTTTTGATACTTAACCACTAGTAAGTTAAATGCCTGCTTATCTCCACTCTGAACTCGCTCAATCAACACTTGATCGGTTAGCTGCTCGTTCATTCGAGCGGGTACTCCTATTGTTATAACCCTCACCTTCACAGATATGGGTACTAATTATGCGAAATGTAGTATTGACACCACCGTCTACAAGAGCACTATTGTGACTAAGCCAAATACCGAAAGTTCCAACTTTCTTAAAATTATTTGCCATTATTGTTTCACAATGTGATGTAATAAAAATAGCTATCCCTATCAATTTGGGGAAACTTGAGCAAAAGCAATGGTATTGAGCAATTAAATATTTCTAGATAGCTGTCTATATATTGATTTTGCATAGCGTTTAAGGATGACTCTGGAGAGATTATAACAGTCTTAGCCAAACTCCTAAAACAAGACAAAGTCAATTGAGAGTGGACAACTCGACTATAGCCCGGGATTTAATAAGTTTTATGAACGCAAACCGTGAACATCAGTGTGATGTATTAGTGGTAGGAAGTGGTGCGGCAGGCTTGTCATTAGCCTTACGCGTAGCAGAACATGCAAAAGTAATTGTATTAAGCAAAGGACCACGCAGCGAAGGATCGACGTATTACGCACAAGGTGGTATCGCCGCGGTGTTCGATGAGTCGGACAGTATTGAGTCTCATGTAGAGGATACTCAAATCGCTGGGGCTGGGTTATGCGAAGAAGATACAGTTCAATTCATTGCTGAAAATGCGAAAGAGTGTGTGCAATGGCTGATTGATGGTGGTGTTCCATTTGATAAAGATGAGAACAGCACAGAAGGCCAACCAAAATATCACCTCACTCGTGAGGGTGGCCACAGTCACCGCAGAATTCTGCACGCTGCCGATGCAACTGGCATGGCGATGCAAACCTCACTACAAGATAACGTCAACAACCACCCAAATATCGAGATCTTCGAGCGCCACAATGCGCTGGATTTGATCACGGAAGATAAGATTGGTGGTTCAAAAGACAAGGTGATCGGTGCCTACATTTGGAACCGTAACCAAGAACATGTTGAAACCGTGCGCGCTAAGTTTGTTGTATTAGCAACAGGCGGCGCTTCAAAGGTTTACCAATACACCTCTAACCCAGATGTTTCTTCAGGTGATGGTATTGCTATCGCTTGGCGTGCGGGTTGTCGTGTGGCAAACCTTGAGTTCAACCAGTTCCACCCAACTTGTTTATTCCACCCAGAAGCGCGTAACTTCCTACTAACGGAAGCACTGCGTGGTGAAGGTGCTTACTTGCGTCGTCCAGATGGTTCTCGCTTTATGAAGGACTTCGATGAGCGCGGTGAACTGGCGCCACGTGATGTGGTTGCTCGTGCAATTGACTTCGAAATGAAGCGCTTAGGTGCCGACTGTATGTATGTTGATATCAGCCACAAGCCTGAAGAATTCATCACAGCGCACTTCCCGATGATCCATACTCGCTTGATGGACTTGGGCATCGACATGACCAAAGAGCCGATCCCTATCGTACCAGCCGCTCACTACACGTGTGGTGGTGTCATGGTGAATAAGCAGGGTCAAACCGACCTAACGAACTTGTATGCGATTGGCGAAGTGAGCTACACCGGCTTACACGGTGCAAACCGAATGGCTTCTAACTCACTGCTTGAGTGTGTGGTTTACGCATGGGCAGCAGCAAAAGATATCGTTGAGAACATCGACCAATCTCAACTGTGCGCTGAACTGCCAGCATGGGATGAAAGCCAGGTCACCAACAGTGATGAAGAAGTTATCATTCAACACAACTGGCACGAACTGCGCCTATTCATGTGGGATTACATGGGCATTGTTCGAACGGATAAACGACTAGAGCGAGCATTGCGTCGCATTCAGATGCTGCAACAAGAAACTCATGAGTACTACAGCTACTTCAAGGTTTCGAATAACCTATTAGAACTGCGTAACTTGCTACAAGTGGCAGAGCTAATGGTTCGTTGTGCAATGCAACGTAAAGAGAGCCGCGGCCTCCACTACACGTTGGATTACCCTGAACTTGCAGAAGACAGTGGCCCAACGATTCTGACGCCAGAGAAACGCCAATCATAATAATTGGTTAAACGTGCTTAGCGAATTAGCCGTCAGCGGAAAATGATTAAACGAAAGGGAGCCGAGTGCTCCCTTTTCTTTTGTCTAACGCTTTCTTTTATCTAATACTTTCTTTCATCGAATAGTTTGGCTTCTCTAGCGCGCTCGTTGTAAGTTCGCCAGAAAATGGCGATATTCTCGCTCGCAACAGCTGTCCCGCCAAAGCAGTACCGAGTGCCCACATTCAAACTGCAATTTAACGAAGAACTGCGCCCAGATCTTATCAACGGACTTGAGTCGGTAAGTTCGGTCATTGAGTCGAATATCACCATCCTCTCTGTAATCAAAACGCCCATAGACACTATTTAGAATCACATGATTGTTTCTGAACAAGCGGATCATTAAAGCTAAGCAATAAAGGCTGGCGGCAAGTGGAATAGAAGACAGGACGATGAAAAACAAAAGGCACCCAAAAATAGTGCCTTTTGCAAATAATGCGGAATACGAAGGGTTAAGCTGAAGCTTAACGAACCTTGCTGAGGTTGTGTGCGACAATTTTATCAACCATTGATGCATGGCCTAGGTTTTCACTGCGTCCGTGGCCCATTACCCAAGTAAACAAATCTGGATCATCACACTCTAATAGAGAAACAAACTCGCGCTGTTCCTGCTCTTGCAATGAATCAAAACACTCTTCGAAAAATGGCATGATGACTACATCAAGTTCTAACATGCCGCGACGGCAACCCCATTTAATTCGTGCTTTCTGCTCTGCAGTGTACATTGGCTATCCTCACCTATAATTTTTCTTTCTCGGAGTGTAACAAGTCATACGCCCTGCAACTACTATGTGAGTCACAGTCCCTATCTAAGCTCACAAAAAAACCTAGGCTGACAAAGAAACAGAACCGGATTAACATAGAGCCAAATAAAATTCTTAGGAAAGATAAAATGGATTGGAAAAACATATTTCAGCCACTCGCTCATACGCAAAATGAATCGCTTCCAGAACTGATGATGACACACGTATCAGACTGGAGTGCAATTACCATGATAGGCGATGACAAAAAGTCGTACCTACAGGGTCAAGTAACGTGCGATGTCGTCACTCTTCCTAATGATGAATCCACATTAGGCGCACACTGTGATGCAAAAGGAAAGGTATGGAGTATCTTTCGTTTGTTCCACCACAACGGTGGCTACGCACTCATGCAACCTAAATCAGCGATTGAAGTCGAGCTCGTTGAAATCAAGAAGTACGCGGTGTTCTCTAAGGTCGATATCGAGCAAACGTCTGACGTTGTTATCGGTGTGATGGGTTCGTCTGCGGATCAATATATTGATTCAATTTCAGAAGGCCAAGGTAACGTGCGTGCTATCTCTGGTGGCACAGCGGTTAAAGTCTCAGACAATCGCTGGGCTCTACTTGTGACAGAAGAAGCCGCTGAAGCCTTGGTATCAAACAGCGCTGCGGAGAAAGTATCAGAAACACTTTGGCAATATCATGAAATTCTTGATGCTCAGCCTAACCTATCGAAAGCAGAGCAAAACGAGCACATCCCTCAAGCGCTTAACCTGCAAGCGATTGGCGGTATCAGCTTTTCAAAAGGCTGTTACACAGGTCAAGAAACGGTTGCTCGTGCTAAGTACCGTGGCATGAACAAGCGTGAGATGCGCATTGTGTCGGGCACAACTGCGGACGTGCTGTCGTTAGAAAACCCTATTGAACTGGAACGTAGTGTGGGTGAGAACTGGCGTGGCGCAGGCCGACTATTAAACGTCTATCAATTTGCTGATAACCGAGCGATTGGTTTGATGGTACTGCCAAACAACCTTGATGACGATGTTCAGCTGCGACTGACCGCGCAGCCTGATCAAACATGGAATATCCTGCCACTGCCGTACAGCCTTGACGACGAGTAACCACGTGGAAACGCAGATTACACAATGGCTGGATCAACAGCAGGTGAATTATCGCCTGCTGATGCAAAGCAAGCCAACCACCAGCATTGAAGAAACTGCACAAGAGCGAGGCATCGACGCCTCTCAAATGGTGAAGTGCATCCTGCTCAAGGATATGGGCAACCAGTATGCGTTAGCCTGTACTGCTGGCGATCGCTCTGTCGACCCCAAGAAAGTACGCTCGGTACTGAATTGCCGTCGAATGACCTGCGTGTCGCTCGCTGATGTTGAAGCGATCACCGGTTTTAAAGTGGGTTGTGTTGGTCCGCTCGCTCTCAAGAGACACATGCCGATCATTTTTGATCCTTCCATTCAAAACAACTCGACCGTAACCATTAGCTCCGGCGACCGAATGGCTGGCGTTGCGCTGGATCTCAATGATCTTATGGCGCTATGTGCACCGACCGTCGCGGACATCAGTCGATGATCGTTTAGATCATGCTTCGCAAACTTCATTTTAATATTTCATTGAGTACATTTTTAGTGTGAACCTCGTCATAAGAAGAACACACCATTAATAAATAGTTACTCAAAATAAAAGCATAAGTAGTCACAAAGTTAAATTTGCGTTATTGTAAATTTACTGACTAGCTATTAAGCAAATCAGTGCAAGTGAATCCACTGAGTAACATCAGTATCCACTTTTGTGTAATGCATCTGTGACTATTCGCCCGTTTTAGACGGGCTTTTTTTTGTCCGAAATTTACAATTTGATTACACAAACAAAAAAATCCCGCCTATTCTTATACTTGTAACATTATCACTGCTTAATACTGAACAGAAAAGTTCACGGCAGTTCACTACTCAGTATTATTTTGGGGAGGAGCTCACGTAAAAATAGATATTTACTGAAGAAAGTGCTTAGAACAGCACAAATATCTAATTAACGTCAACGCTACTGCATATAACTCCATGCTTATCACAATTATTATCTCGGAGTTTTTCTATAATATGCAGGCTAGGTAAATATAAGGATAATTAAGAATGAGACTGTTTAAGCGCTATACACCGAGTATGATTGCTAAACATGTAAGTCGACTTTTCAAAGGACGAATCTACATTTACGGCGTAGGAAAATTTGAGTTTGATAACGGTAAGCTAGTGCTACCAGACCGAGCAGAAAAACGTCACTTTCAAACAGTGAAAGAAATAAATAGTGAAATCATGAAACTGCGCTGCGCGTACGCATGACCTGATTATCTACAGAATTAAAAACAAAAAGGGTTGGCATTATGCCAACCCTTTTTTCGTACCAATTTTCGTATCAATGATGATTCGATATACCACCAGAACACTATGTCATTATCGATGAGTCACTGGACGCTTAGCTAAGTCAGGAAGATTGCCAGACAAACCCAGTGCGCGCTTCATGATCTCATCTTTCGCACCCGGTAATTGGCCCGCAAGCTTCATACCAATGCCACGAATCAGCTTCTTAGCTGGGTTATCGCCTTCAAACAGATCTTTAAAGCCCTGCATTGAAGCAATCATTTTCGCCGCCTCTGCTTTTCTCCAGCGCTCGTAGCCGCGAAGATTACGCTTGGTGCCAATGTCTTCACCCGCAGACCATAGCTTTAACAGCTCTTGCGCTAGGCTTGCTGCGTCTAATAGGCCAAGGTTCACGCCCTGCCCTGCTAATGGGTGAATGGTATGAGCAGCATCACCAACCAAAGCCACACGCTCTACCGCAAAGTCACGCGCATAACGCATGCGCAGTGGGAAGGCAAAACGGTCACCAACCACTTCACATAAGCCCAGCTTTGCATCGAACTCAGCTGTTAACTGCTTGTTGAATTCAGCATCCGACATTGATACGAGGTTCTCGGCACGATTTGGTTCCGTAGACCAAACAATCGAGCTCATGTTGCTTGGTTGCATTGGTAGGAATGCCAATGGGCCTTGAGGCGTGAAGATTTGACGAGCAACGCTGTGGTGCGGCTCTGTGGTTTTGATGTTCGCGACAATCGCACTGTGTCCGTAATCCCAATGTGTTAATGGGATATCTTGCTGCTTACGAACCCAAGAGTTTGCGCCGTCTGCTCCAACAACTAACTTAGCTGTCAGTGCTTGACCATTGTCCAATGTTAACCAAGCTTCACTTTCACCAATCGCCATCGTTTTACACGTTGCGGGCATATACAGGCTGACGTTGTCTTGTTTCTTAACCTGATCAAGCAGCGCTAATTGAATCACACGGTTTTCAACGATATGACCAAGATTAGGCTGAGCCAAGCGTGTCGAGTCAAACTCAATACGAGCGAAACTGTCTTGTTCCCACACTTCCATCGCTTGATACGGTGCAGCGCGTCTTTGTTCGATACCTTGCCATGCACCTAGGTTACGAAGAATCACTTCACTAGAACGACTCAACGCGGATACACGCACATCAGGCAGCTCACTCAGCCCTTCACTAGGCGCTCTGCCTTCAATGACAGCGATTCTTAGGTCACTGTCTTTTAGGGCAGCAGCAAGCGCTAGGCCAACCATGCCACCACCAACAATCGCGATATCAACACTTTGCATCATTATTTATTACCTTATCTTTCTACTAGGCCAAGCGTATGACGCAAAAGTGGACCTTTAAGTGGTGGAAGGTTATCTATTACGGCTAACCCAAGATTACGCCCAATGCGAGCGGTCATATAATCGTTTGAGAACAGGTGAACTAGGCTTGAAGTCAACGTGATCGTTGCGTCTCGGTCTTGTTCTCTACGCTTTCTAAAGTTAACAAGACCACGGTAACGACCTACATCATCTAACTGGGTACACAACTCTTCTGCCAAGGAAGCCACATCTCGGATGCCTAGGTTAAAGCCTTGCCCCGCAATTGGGTGAAGCGTTTGAGCAGCATTACCAACAATGGCAAATCGATGAGAGATATTTTGCTGTCGGTGACGAAGAATCAGAGGGTAACTCGCGCGCTTGCCGACCTTCTCTAATCGGCCAAGTCGCCAGCCAAAGTCATTCTGCAATTGCTCAAGAAATTCATTGTCGTTTAGCGTCATCACTTTTTGTGCTTGCTCTGGTGTTAAACACCAAACCAGCGATAAACGGTTGTCACTCATCGGTAATAGAGCAACTGGCCCATTATGGGTAAAACGCTCAAATGCGCGACCTTGGTGAGGTTCACTCGCCACAATATTGGCAATCACAGCGACTTGCTCAAAGTCATGCTCACTCAATGAGATATTGAGCTGTTGGCAACAGGTTGAGATTGCACCGTCAGCAGCAACCAGTAACTTAGTGGTTACTGTTTGCCCACTTGTCAGTTCAATCGTCGTCAACGCTTCTTCACGTTCAACTTTACTAACAGACTCAGGACAAAGCATGGTAATTGCCGCTTCTGATTCAAGTTTCTGCTGATAGATTCGACCCACATCTGCTAACTCGACCACGTAGCCAAGCGCATCTACAGCAAGCTCTTCACTGTAGATGTCTGTCATTCCGGCATGCCCGCGATCCGAAACATGGATATCTTTAATCGGGGTCGCGACCGGAGCGATAGATTGCCATAAGCGCAAAGAATCCAGGATCTGCACTGTGCCATAGGACAAAGCAATCGAACGAGAATCAAACCCAGGGTGAGCTTGATGATCAACCTGATAAGGCTCCACTACCGCAATCGACAGTGAACCTTGGCTTAGGTGATTCAAAGCAAGGGCTAAGGTTGCCCCTGCCATTGCGCCACCAGCAATTACAACATCATACTGAGCCATCATAACCTCAAACCGGCCAACGAATTAATGAATGGTAGGCGCCGCATCTTCAGATGGGCGAGCACCAAATTCAGCATGAATCGTTAGTGCACACGCTTTTACGTGCTCAATAACGTGCTCTAGAAGCTGCGCTTGCTCTTCCAGATCATCTTCTTCGTCAATGCCTAGCTTAGCCATCTCTTCTAGATCAGCTAATGCTTCTTTTGTACTGTCAGACGCTTTGTTCAATTGAGCGCCAACCAAGCCTAGACCAGTAATGAAATGGTTAATCCAATCAGACACACCATCAGCCAAGTCAAATAGGCTTGCGCTTGCGTCTTCGTCAGGCAGCAACATAGACAATTCCATACCCGAACCTGTGATTTCACTGGTCGTTACTTTCAGTGTCGCTTCCGCTAGCGTTAATGCGCGATCTGGCCAACCCATGCCTTCATTGGTGTAATCGAAGATCAGTGGTTGCCAGCTTTTATCTGCAAGGCTTAAGCCTCCGCTTAACATACCCGTTAATAAACCGTGCATCTCAGCAGGGGTTACGGCTAGACTTGCCGATTGAAGTTCAGTCGCAACCGTTAGGTAGTCAGGTAAAGTAGTTTCGCTCATCAGATAGCTCGCTCAGTTATTCTTTATATCGATAGTATAATCGTACCACTTCACCCCAATTCTGGTAAGCATCGATCCCCAGCAATTGAAGGATGACTGACTACCAATTGTTCAATTTGCTGAATTACTGTGTGCTCAAGCTCTCATTTACAAACAGTCACTCTGAAAAGCTTGAATCTTAATAGCGGTTTACCTATAGTTTCTCCCTCAGAGGAGATTGCTTCCTCATCGGTACTTGCACTTTTTCTTTCTCAAAAAATGGCGAAGGGCAACAGCCTTAAAATAGCGCGTTAAAGAGTTCATCCATCATGAGTAATCAAGCGGTAGACGTTGAAATATTAGGAAAACTGACTCGAGTGAATTGTCCACCTGGGCAAGAAGAGTCATTGATTGCAGCGGCGGCCGATCTTGATAATCGATTGAAAGAGATGGCTGAACGTACTAAGGTAACCAATGAAGTGAAGCTGCTGACTATCGCAGCTCTGAATATTTGCTACGAATTACAAACCAAGAAGTTTGAAGCAAATGATGAACAAAACGCACTGACCGAGCGAATGGAACAGCTCACGACATCACTTTCAGATGTCCTCAGTAAAGTTAAGCACGGACAGCAATAGCGTACACAAAATTTACCCTGGAGTGTTTGTCAGAGGATTCACGTCCCCGAGCCGATAAGCAATCCCTAAGGGTTAGTACTTGAGTGCTATTGAGCATGCTCGGCCCGACCGAGAAGCCTACGGTAATCATTGCTGATCCGCCTTGAACTCGCTGGTTCAAGGGCCATCTATTCTCAACGGCACTTTGGGGTATCCCTTCTTATGAAGACGCTCACACGCAGCGAATTTCGCAAACAGATCCGTATCAAACGCAATGCCTTATCTGGCGACCAACAAACTCAATCCGGTATCGACTTAGTTAAGCAGTGCATGCAGCTTGATGAAATTCAGTCTGCTCAGCATATTGCCCTCTATATCTCTATCGATGGCGAACTCGATACTCAGCCTTTAATCGAATGGTTATGGGCGCAAGGTAAGCAAACTTATTTACCAGTATTGCACCCCTTCTCTGCCGGGCACCTGCTGTTTTTACACTACTCGCCAACCACACCGACGGTCTTGAATAAGTACGGTATTGTCGAACCTCAGCTCAATCAAATGCTGGTTAAACCTTGTCAGCAACTCGACCTTATTCTTACGCCCCTTGTCGGCTTTGACTCCCATGGCCATCGTTTAGGTATGGGCGGCGGATATTACGATCGCACCTTGGCAAAGTGGTTCGAGACGGGCGAAGGTGCAGCTCCTATTGGTTTGGCTCATGATTGCCAACATGTTGATACGCTACCGATTGAAGAATGGGACATTCCGTTACCTAAAATCGTGACTCCGAGTAAAACTTGGCAATGGGAAAGCAACCATTAAAGCGCTATAATCGCGCCGCAAACGTTAACCTCGATATAGAAACGTTAACTCAATATCTAAACGTTAACTTCATCATTACGCAAACGATCAATTCAAAGCGCAAGACCTTATTCAGGAGAATGGCATGACTCAAGATGAAATGAAAAAAGCAGCTGGCTGGGCAGCACTTCAATATGTTGAAGAAGGCAGCATTGTAGGTGTAGGTACTGGCTCTACAGTAAATCACTTCATCGACGCACTTGGCACAATGAAAGACAAAATCAAAGGTGCGGTTTCAAGCTCTGTAGCCTCTACTGAAAAACTAGAAGCACTAGAAATCAAAGTATTTGAGTGCAACGACGTATTCAAACTAGACATCTATGTTGATGGCGCAGACGAGATTAACGCTTCACGCGATATGATCAAAGGCGGCGGCGCTGCTTTGACTCGTGAAAAAATCGTAGCGGCTATCTCTGATAAGTTTGTGTGTATTGTTGACGGCACTAAAGCAGTTGATGTGTTGGGTAAATTCCCACTGCCTGTTGAAGTAATCCCAATGGCACGTTCATACGTGGCACGTGAGTTGGTTAAGCTTGGTGGTGACCCAGTTTACCGCGAAGGCTGCACAACCGATAACGGCAACGTGATCCTAGATGTGTACGGCATGGCGATCGAAAACCCGAAACAACTAGAAGATATCATCAATGGTATAGCTGGTGTGGTGACGGTTGGTCTGTTCGCTCACCGTGGTGCTGATGTGGTTATCACCGGCACGCCTGAAGGTGCAAAAATCGAAGAATAAATAATAGAAGATTGAGTTTTTCTGTTACTTCATTACATACGGTGCCCTAGGGCGCCGTTTTTTTTGCTTTATTGCTGTAAAATTATGTCTTATTCCGTAATTTTCTTACCCAAAACATTTTTTTTTTGTTACTTTATTGTTCAGAAGACGCACAGGGAAAACGTTTGTCTCCTAACAAAGTGGTGAATTTGTTCCCCTTTCAGCCATTTTGTAGCACGTGCGCCGCATTTGCCCAACCTTTCCATTTTAAGGACGAGAACAATGGCCAAAGTTTCACTGGAAAAAGAAAAAATTAAAATTCTACTTCTAGAAGGTCTTCACCCTTCTTCTGTAGAAGTACTGCAAGCCGCTGGTTACACAAACATTGAGTACCACAAAGGCTCGCTACCGGAAGATGAACTTCTTGAAGCAGTAAAAGATGCTCATTTCATTGGTATTCGTTCTCGCACTAATATCTCCCAAGAAGTTATTGATGCAGCTGAAAAGCTGGTTGCCGTCGGTTGTTTCTGTATTGGTACTAACCAAGTCAACCTTCAAGCAGCAGCAAAACGCGGTATCCCTGTGTTCAACGCACCGTTCTCAAACACTCGAAGCGTTGCTGAGCTCGTTCTTGGTCAGGTTCTATTGCTACTACGTGGCATTCCAGAAAAGAACGCGCTTGCACACCGTGGCATCTGGAAAAAGAGTGCCGACAACTCTTACGAAGCCCGTGGTAAGCGTTTAGGTATTATTGGCTACGGTCACATCGGTACTCAACTGGGTATTATTGCTGAAAACCTTGGCATGCGTGTTTACTTCTACGACATTGAAAACAAACTGTCTCTGGGTAACGCAACGCAAGTTCATACCATGACGGAATTACTGAACAAGTGTGACGTAATCTCTTTG
The DNA here is from genome assembly GCF_041439145.1 of Vibrio sp. 1F255. Lineage (NCBI taxonomy): Bacteria > Pseudomonadati > Pseudomonadota > Gammaproteobacteria > Vibrionales > Vibrionaceae > Vibrio > Vibrio sp. 1F255. Next base: position 48,349 of record NZ_JBGONQ010000027.1, read on the forward strand.
CATGTACCTGAAACCAACGAAACAAAAGACATGATGGGTAAAGAAGAGTTCGAGCGCATGAAGCCTGGTTCTATCTTTATCAACGCAGCTCGTGGCACGGTAGTCGATATTCCTGCTCTGTGTGGCGCTCTGGAGTCTGGACACCTTGCAGGTGCGGCTATTGATGTTTTCCCAACAGAACCAAAAACCAATGCAGACCCGTTTGAGTCTCCATTAATGCAGTTCGATAACGTGATCCTAACGCCTCACGTGGGTGGTTCAACTCAAGAAGCACAAGAGAACATTGGTGTTGAAGTTGCTGGTAAGCTAGCGAAATACTCTGATAACGGCTCTACGCTATCAAGTGTTAACTTCCCTGAGGTATCACTACCACTGCATACTGGAACGTCTCGTTTATTACACATTCACGAAAACCGCCCAGGCATCCTAACTCAGATCAACACCATCTTCGCTGAGGAAGGGATCAACATCGCGGGTCAATACCTACAGACTGCGGCTGATATGGGTTATGTCGTTATCGATGTAGAAGCCGATCGCTCTGAAGAAGCACTGCTTAAACTGAAAGAGATCGAAGGCACAATCCGTGCTCGTCTTCTTCACTAATCATCGCACTCAAAATGCATAAAAAAGGCTCTCATCATGAGAGCCTTTTTAGCATTTGGCCTATCGTAGGTAATTAGGTCGTCATGATCCAAAACCTTCTATAGCACTGTCATTACTCTTCGATCTGGTAGATCACATTCACGCGATCACGAATGGTGATCGTTGAGTCTTCATAAGAGTTCGATTCTGTTCTTGCATCCATCGCCATTGAACGCATGAGTACTGGCTGAGAAGATTGGGCGTTGTAATCCACGCGCCATACATCACCTAACTCGCGCTCAAAACCACTCGCCAATGATTTAGCTTTTGATGTCGCATCTTTAATGGCTTCTAAGCGCGCTTGCTCTTGATACTTAGCTTGGTCGCGAACTTGCAGTTGGATGTTGTCGATCTGATTAATGCCTTCTCCAATCGCAATATCCATGTACTCATTAAGATTAGCTAGCTCAGTCACTTGAACGGTCACATTACGTGAGGCGCGGTAGCCAACCAGTTCCGGTTTGCCATCTTTCGGGTAATGATATTGAGGAGATAAATACAGGTTAGAGCTGTGTACACTCGCCTCATCAACACCAGCTTGATGTAGCTTGTTTAGAAAGCCTGTCACGACTTTATCAACGGTATTTTTAGCCTGTTCAGCAGTCATCGTCGATTCCACGACTCTCACAGAGAATGTCGCCATATCAGGTGTAGCGATCACTTCACCATAGCCTGTCGTTGAAATATGAGGAAAGGATGGAGAGTCAGCCAATGATGGAAAACTCACAGCACTCAACGCCGCAGTAAGAGTAAGAGACGTTGCTAACATCTTTGGTACAAGCTTCATTAGGTATGACCTATGCTAAACAAATGTCCTTTCATCATAGAGCAATTTATCGTTTAGCCAATCCAGAGCACACACTTCTAACAGAACTTTGACGCTGAAAAAACCAACAGTTTACTGAGGTAAGTGATTGTGAGCAAAACTCAATATTGCTTGGGATACCTCTTTTAATACTCCGCTCTCAAGCTGCCAATGGTGCCAATAGATGCGATAAGAGAGCAGAAAGCCAGGGGTAATATCAATCAGAGCACCAGACTCGAGCTCATCGATAATCTGTAATCGGGGGATCAAGCAATAGGCTACACCCGATAATGCCAAGCGCACAAATGCTTCTGAACTGCCGACTGTATGATTGATCACACTGTCTCTCGGGACGTTAAAATGATCATGCAGAAACTTCTTATGCAGATCATCGTATTGATCATAGGAAACCGCAGGTGCTTTGCTTAAGGTGGCGTAGTTTACGCCCTCTGCAAAGTAACGCTGATGAAAGTCAGGGCTAGCCACGCACACATAATCCATCCTACCGAGATAGTCAGCACTGCAGCCAGGAATCGCTTGAGACTCCAAACTGATTGCACCGGCCACCTCGCCACTTTTAATCTTTTCAATGGTTCTCGACTCACCATGAATCGCGAGGTTCAACTCGACTTGGCGAGACTTAATCACATCCGACAAAGCTGGTAGCAACCATGTCGCCAAACTATCAGCGTTGGTGGCTATGGATATCGATAGTGGTTGATTACCCTCTTCATTCATCAACTCAGGCACAAGCTCGTGCTCTAACAAACGAACACGGCGATATAAGCCCAGTAGTTTTTTACCCGCAGGCGTTGGCCTAGGCGGGCTTTCTCTCACCAAGGCTGGCTGAGCCAACCACTTTTCCAGCTGTTTGATGCGTTGAGATACCGCCGACTGGGAGATATATAACTGCTCAGCAGCCCTTTCGAAGCTACGTTGTTTTACTACAGCATCCAGTGCTTCAATCCATTTATAATCCAATCCGCGCATCAATTTGCTTCCTTTTTAAGCTAACTCATCACCACATTAGCAACTCTAATAATGGATTAAAATCATTAATTATACTTATTTAAAGGGTCAGAGTATCTTCGCCATATAGCACGTAAATATCGTTAAATAAGTGGAGGTTAAAATGAGTTTTTGGGTTTTATTACAAGGTTTTGGTCTAGGGGCAAGTATGATTATCCCTATTGGCGCTCAGAATGCGTACGTCCTAAATCAAGGGATAAAACGCAATCATCATTTAACGACAGCAACGATTTGTAGCCTGCTCGATACTCTGTTTATCTCATTAGGCATTTTTGGCGGCGGAGCGATCTTGTCGCAAAATGAATTACTGCTTACCTCAGTGACACTAGGTGGCATCGCTTTTCTGACTGTGTATGGTTTGCTCTCACTACGCAGTGCATTCAAAGTGCGCACCAGTGATGAGTCGAAAGGTGAGATATTAGCGCGTGGCAAGCGCACCGTTATTTTAGGGGCATTGGCAGTAACAGTATTAAACCCACATCTCTATTTGGATACCGTGGTAATTCTTGGATCCATTGGTGGGCAATTTGAAGGCAACGACAGAATTGCATTTGCTATGGGGACTATATTGGCTTCGTTCGTCTGGTTCTATTCTTTGTCATTAGGCGCTGCAAAACTAGGCCCGACGCTATCTAAACCTAAGGTTAAGAAAGGCATTGATATCGCAGTCGCAACCATGATGTTCGCCATAGCAACGGTGCTTACCGATGGACTTATTGAGCAATACTGGTAAATCTATTTAGCTTCATGAAACCAACAAAAAAGGCGGATAACCTAAGTTATCCGCCTTTCCTTATAAAAGCTTATAGTTATAAAAACTAACTAGGAATTAAGCTTCTACTTTATTCATGTGTACATCCATTTGCGGGAATGGAATTTCGATACCCTCGTTATCCAAGCCTTCTTTGATTGCTTGCATCAGGTCGAAATAAACATTCCAGTAGTCAGCAGTGCTAACCCATGGACGAACAACGAAGTTAACTGAAGAATCAGCAAGCGTATGAACACCAACTTGAACGCCAGGTTCTTTCAGTACACGCTCATCAGATTCACAGATCTTAGTCAGTAGCGCTTTTGTCTTCTGAAGATCAGCGTTGTAAGAAACACCAATCATTAGATCAATACGGCGCGTCGCATGACGAGAATAGTTTGTGATTGGGCTGCCGATAACGCTACCGTTAGGTACTACAACCATTTTGTTGTCTGGCGTTGTTAGAACCGTTTGGAAGATTTGAATAGAATCAACTGAACCTGCCACACCACCAATTTCCACATAGTCACCAGACTTAAATGGACGGAATGCAACGATAAGTACACCAGCAGCAAAGTTAGATAGTGAGCCTTGTAGTGCAAGACCAACGGCTAAACCAGCCGCACCAATAACAGCAACTACAGATGCCGTTTGAACACCTAAACGACCAAGTGCAGCAATTAAAACAATCACAAACAACAAGTAACGAACTAAACCATGGACGAACTCCACAACTGCTCGGTCCATTTTCTTCTTCTGAAGAACCTTAGACACGCTATTCGCTACTGCTTTAACAATAAGGTTACCAATAAATAGAATTATCAGTGCTGAAATGATATTTACGCCATATTGGATAAATAAATCTGAATTATTTGTTAACCACTGCTCTGCTTGAGACAAACCATCCACAAGTGGAGTCTCAATCGCTGTCGAACTATCAGCCATAATGTGCATCCTCTATATAATATGCTATGGGCTAAACTGCCTTAAGCCTCATTTACTCTGCAATATAATAAACAGTGTAATTACCGTTAAGTCATTGTGTTAAAAGTAAATTAAAGCCAAGTCCTTTTTATAAACTGAACCAAGTTCAGTTTTTCGGCACGATATCCTATCTTTGACAGATTGCAAAGTCATATTTATGTAAGCTTTTGAATTATTAAAACTTACCGATAAACACAAATACCGATAACTAAAAGACTACGAAATTTATTCACCGCACGCTAGGTTTTTCACATATTTAGTACAAGTTTTTATCAGATATAAAAAACCCGCTCAATGAGCGGGTTTTTAAAACTTAAAGAGTACTTAATTCAAAGAATTATAGTACGTCTACAGCGTTAAGGTCAGCAAATGCTTTCTCTAGACGAGCAACCATTGAAGCTTGACCAGCACGTAGCCATACGCGTGGATCGTAGTACTTCTTGTTTGGAGCAGCTTCGCCAGTTGGGTTGCCGATTTGACCTTGTAGGAAATCGAAGTTGTCAGCAGAGTACTGACGGATACCGTCCCAAGTTGCCCACTGTGTATCAGTATCGATGTTCATTTTGATAACACCGTAGCCGATAGACTCTTGGATTTCTGCTTCAGAAGAACCAGAACCACCGTGGAATACGAAGTTTAGAGCGTTAGGTGCGATACCGAACTTCTCTGCACAGTATGCTTGAGAGTCACGTAGGATAGTTGGAGTAAGTACAACGTTACCAGCTTGGTAAACACCGTGTACGTTACCGAAAGATGCAGCGATAGTGAAACGTGGGCTAACAGCCATTAGTTTCTCGTAAGCGTATGCTACGTCTTCTGGAGAAGTGTAAAGCTCAGATGCGTCCATATCAGAGTTATCAACGCCGTCTTCTTCACCACCAGTACAACCAAGTTCGATCTCGATTGTCATGTTCATTTTAGCCATGCGCTCTAGGTACTTAGCACATGTTTCGATGTTCTCTTCTAGAGACTCTTCAGAAAGGTCTAGCATGTGAGAAGAGAATAGAGGCTTACCAGTTTGTGCGAAGAACTCTTCACCAGCGTCTAGTAGACCGTCGATCCATGGAAGAAGTTTCTTAGCAGCGTGGTCAGTGTGCAGGATAACTGGAACACCGTAAGCTTCAGCTACAGCGTGTACGTATTTTGCACCAGCTACAGCGCCAAGAACTTGTGCGCCTTGACCTTCAAGTTTAACGCCTTTACCTGCGAAGAATGCAGCGCCGCCGTTAGAGAACTGAACAACTACTGGAGCTTTAACTTTAGCAGCTGCTTCTAGTACTGCGTTTACAGAGTCAGTACCAACAACGTTTACAGCAGGAAGAGCAAATTTGTTTTCTTTTGCTACTTCAAATACTTTCTGTACGTCATCGCCAGAAATCACACCAGGTTTTACAAAATCGAAGATCTTAGACATGGAAATAGTCCTATTTATTCTATCGTTTTAAGATTAAAAAACTTAAGTTTAAAAACTTGCAATCGTTTGCTCACAACTTATGCCATTCTAGCAAAAAAGTGTGATATGCAGCAAACGTTAAAAGGCGAGATTCACATCTCGCCTTTCTAAATCAATTATGCTTTAGCACGCTCTTCAAGCATTGCTACTGCAGGAAGTACTTTACCTTCAACGAATTCAAGGAAAGCGCCACCGCCAGTAGAGATGTAAGAAACGTCAGCTTTGATACCGAACTTATCGATAGCTGCTAGCGTGTCACCACCACCTGCTACAGAGAAACCTGCAGACTCAGCGATTGCTTTAGAGATACCAGCTGTACCCGCTTCGAAGTTCTTGAATTCGAATACGCCTACAGGGCCGTTCCAAAGGATTGTTTTCGCGTTGCCGATGATTTCAGCTAGTGCCGCAGTTGAATCTGGACCAAGGTCGAAGATCATGTCGTCGTCTTGAACTTCAGAAACGTGCTTGATTTCAGCTTCTGCGTTTTCGTCGAATGCTTTAGCACATGCAACGTCAGTTGCTACTGGGATAGCACACTCTTTCATTAGCTTTTGAGCCGTTTCAACTAGGTCAGCTTCGTATAGAGACTTACCTACGTTGTGGCCTTCAGCAGCGATGAATGTGTTCGCGATACCACCACCAACAACAAGCTGGTCAGCAATTTTAGAAAGAGATTCTAGAACGGTTAGTTTAGTAGAAACTTTAGAACCACCAACAATAGCCACTAGTGGGCGAGCTGGGTTGTCCATTGCTTTACCAAGCGCTTCAAGCTCAGCAGCTAGAAGAGGGCCAGCACATGCTACAGGAGCGTAAGTACCAACGCCGTGTGTAGAAGCTTGAGCACGGTGAGCTGTACCGAATGCATCCATTACAAAGATGTCACATAGTGCAGCGTATTGCTTAGAAAGTGCTTCTTCGTTCTTCTTCTCGCCTTTGTTGAAACGAACGTTTTCAAGAACAACAAGTTCACCAGCGTTTAGCTCTAGGCCGTTTACGTAATCTTTAGCTAGTTTAACTTCGCAGTCTAGTGCGTCGTTTAGGTAGTTAACTACAGGAGCTAGAGAGAACTCTTCGTTGTATTCGCCTTCAGTAGGACGACCAAGGTGAGAAGTAACCATTACCTTTGCGCCAGCTTCTAGGCAAAGTTTGATAGTTGGTAGAGATGCAAGGATACGTGCATCTGAAGTTACTTTACCGTCTTTTACTGGTACGTTTAGGTCAGCACGGATAAATACGCGTTTACCTGCAAGTTCCAGGTCAGTCATCTTGATCACAGACATGATTTGTCCTCTCAAATTTAAATAAATATAAAGTTTTGGAAACTCAGCAACCCTGCTAAGCCTATAAATTATTCAACTGGTAATTCTTTCACTACTAATAATATGTGGACTCTTAGTATTTATTTCAAGCTAAAAAATAAATAATCCGCACATTTGCTTCTAGGTCTTACTTCTTGCCTTCAGAAGCTTGCATTGCAAGAACCGTATCCAGCATTCGGTTCGCAAAGCCCCATTCATTATCACACCACACTAGCATTTTAACTAAGTGGCCGTTGCTCACTCGCGTTTGTGAACCATCAACGATTGCGCTATGGGGATCGTGATTAAAGTCGATGGAAACGAGCGGCGCTTCAGTATAGTCAACTATATTGTGTAATGTACACTGGGATGCATTAACAATGGTTTGATTTACGTCATTAACTTTCACATTTGCATTAATTGTGACACTTAAATCCATCGCTGTTACGTTTACCGTCGGCACACGCACAGATATAGCTTCAAATTTGTTGGAAAATTTCGGGAAGATTCTTTCAATACCTTTATGCAACTTGGTATCGACAGGAATGATCGATTGGCTTGCTGCTCGAGTACGACGCAAATCGCTGTGGTACGCATCGATAACTTGTTGATCATTCATTGAAGAGTGAATAGTCGTAATCGTACCGGACTCGATACCAAAGGCGTCATCAAGAACCTTAATGATAGGGACAATACAGTTGGTGGTGCACGAACCATTGGAAACGATTTGGTGGTCCGCTTCGATGGTATCGTGGTTCACACCATAGATAATGGTGTTATCGAGGTCATTGGCACCGGGGTGAGAAAACAGTACCTTTTTCGCCCCTGCAGCAATGTGCGCGAGGCCGTCATCTCGGCAACCATAAACACCGGTACAATCGAGAACGATATCCACCTCAAGGTCACGCCAAGGCAACAGCTCAATATCAGCAAGATGTAAGATACGAATGGTATCAAACTCACCCTTGTCTTCAGCACCAATGCCATGATGGACATAAATGTGCTCTTGATCGTTAGAGATTTTCTTACCGAAGCGGCCGTGACTGGTGTCGTACTGCAATAGGTGAGCCATAGCGTCAGGCTGAGCAAGCTCATTGACCGCTACTACTTTGATTTGTTGGCTTTTGCCACTTTCATAGACAGCGCGCAATACATTACGCCCTATTCGTCCAAATCCATTTATCGCGACTTTTAGCATAGTTCCGTACATCTAACCAAAATTTCGTGCAACAGATGATAACTGAATCCTACCCAAAAGGCATTACTTGAATAACTCAGCTTGTTCATGACAGATTGATCTGTTGCTTATAGAGATGAGTCTAGGAGAAACAAATCCCAGAGACAAAAAACCGAGCTCAGCGCTCGGTTTTTTTATTCATTTCATTGTTAGCACTAAGCTAGCAATCAATGATTAAGCAAGAAGCTCTTTCGCGGTGTTTACTACGTTTTCAGTAGTGAAACCGAACATCTTGAATAGCTCGCCTGCTGGTGCAGATTCGCCGAACGTTGTCATACCGATGATCTTGCCACCGAAACCAACGTACTTGTACCAGAAGTCAGCGATGCCAGCTTCTACTGCGATACGAGCAGTAACGTCAGATGGAAGTACAGACTCACGGTATTCAGCATCTTGCTTGTCGAACGCGTCAGTTGCAGGCATAGATACTACGCGTACTGCTTTACCTTCAGCGGTTAACTGTGCAGCAGCTTCAACAGCAAGCTCAACTTCAGAACCTGTTGCAATGATGATTAGCTCAGGCTTGCCTTCACAATCTTTCAGGATGTAACCACCCTTAGCGATGTTAGCTACTTGCTCAGCATTACGATCTTGTTGTGCAAGGTTTTGACGAGAGAAGATTAAAGATGAAGGACCATCTTTACGCTCAATAGCCAGTTTCCAAGCAACAGCAGACTCAACTTGGTCACATGGGCGCCATGTGCTCATGTTTGGCGTTAGACGTAGAGAAGCGATCTGTTCAACCGGTTGGTGAGTAGGACCATCTTCGCCTAGGCCGATAGAGTCGTGCGTGTAAACTTGGATGTTCTGAACTTTCATCAGAGCAGCCATACGCATTGCGTTACGCGCGTATTCCATGAACATTAGGAACGTTGCGCCGTATGGTACGAAACCACCGTGCAGAGCGATGCCGTTCATGATAGCCGTCATACCGAATTCACGTACACCGTAGTGGATGTAGTTACCAGAGAAGTCAGTTGCTTCAAGAGACTTAGAACCAGACCACATAGTCAGGTTAGAAGGCGCAAGGTCAGCAGAGCCGCCCATGAATTCTGGAAGCATTTGACCAAACGCTTCTAGTGCGTTTTGAGATGCTTTACGTGAAGCGATGTTTGCTGGGTTAGCTTGAAGATCAGCAATGATTGCGTTTGCTTTCTCTTCCCACTCAGCGGGTAGCTCGCCGTTAGTACGACGTTTGAATTCAGCTGCTAGCTCTGGGTAAGCCGCTGCGTATGCGTCAAACTTCGCGTTCCACGCTGCTTCTTTCGCTGCGCCTGCTTCTTTCGCATTCCACTCAGCTGCGATATCTGCTGGGATTTCGAAAGGACCGTGTTCCCAACCCAATGCTGCTTTAGTTGCTGTGATTTCATCAGCGCCTAGTGGAGCACCGTGACAGTCATGCGTACCCGCTTTGTTTGGAGAACCAAAACCGATGATAGTTTTAGTACAGATAAGCGTTGGACGAGGATCCGCTTTAGCCGCTTCAATCGCTGCGTTGATAGCATCAGAGTCGTGACCATCTACTGCTGGGATTACGTGCCAACCGTATGCTTCAAAACGCTTAGGTGTATCGTCAGAGAACCAACCTTCAACTTCACCATCGATAGAGATGCCGTTGTCATCCCAGAAAGCAACCAGCTTACCAAGACCTAGCGTACCTGCTAGAGAACATGCTTCGTGAGAGATACCTTCCATCAGACAGCCATCACCCATGAATGCATAAGTGTAGTGGTCTACGATGTCGTGGCCTTCTTTGTTGAACTGTGCCGCCAGTGCTTTCTCAGCCATTGCCATACCAACAGCGTTAGTGATGCCTTGACCTAGAGGACCAGTCGTTGTTTCGATACCAGGAGCGTAACCGTACTCAGGGTGACCTGGAGTCTTAGAGTGCAGTTGACGGAAGTTTTTCAGGTCTTCAATTGAAAGCTCGTAACCTGCAAGGTGAAGCAGAGAATAAATCAACATTGAACCATGGCCGTTAGACAGGATAAAACGGTCGCGGTCAGCCCATTCTGGGTTTGCTGGGTTGTGGTTCAAGTGGCCACGCCAAAGAACCTCAGCGATGTCAGCCATGCCCATAGGTGCGCCTGGGTGGCCTGAATTTGCTTGTTGAACACCGTCCATGCTAAGTGCGCGGATTGCATTGGCTAGATCTTTACGAGAAGGCATGTCTGCTCCTGGATACATAAGCGATTTAAAAAAGAGATAATTGCTAAAGTTTTCATTTTTATTAGCGCGGGTATTCTCTCAAACGACTATTGCGACTGCAAACGTTTTACTGGCATTTTAACGGTCATTTTTCGCAATTTTCGAACATTTACATCACTTGGCAGTGGCTTATCTCGATCGATACGCAAACGATTAGTTATGACATATCATAAAAAAGAGCTTGTAATTCGACCGCTGGAATTTAGAATAGCCGTCTAGATGTAGAAACACCTACAAAATATACTGTATTTAATGGCGGCGCTTCCTAGCTTGCGACGCCATAAACTATTTACACCAAAAACTAAAAGTGGAGCTCTCATGGCTAAGCACCTATTCACTTCTGAATCTGTTTCAGAAGGCCATCCAGATAAAATTGCAGACCAAATCTCTGATGCTGTTCTTGATGCCATCTTGGAACAAGATCCAAAAGCACGTGTTGCTTGTGAGACTTACGTTAAAACCGGCATGGTTATGGTTGGCGGTGAAGTAACAACGTCTGCATGGGTTGATATCGAAGAAATCACTCGTGAAACAGTACGTGAAATTGGTTACGTTCATTCTGACATGGGCTTTGACGCTGACTCTTGTGCTGTTTTAAACACAATTGGTAAGCAGTCTCCAGACATCAACCAAGGTGTTGATAAAGAAGACCCTAAAGAGCAAGGCGCAGGCGACCAAGGCATCATGTTTGGTTACGCGACTAACGAAACTCCTATCCTAATGCCAGCTCCAATTACTTACTCTCACCTTCTTGTTAAGAAGCAAGCTGAAGTACGTAAGAGCGGTAAGCTTGACTTCCTTCGCCCAGATGCGAAATCTCAAGTTACTTTCCAATACGACCAAGGTAAGATCGTTGGTATCGATGCTGTTGTTCTTTCTACTCAACACTGTGATTCAGTAACAACGCCTGACCTACGCGAAGCAGTAATGGAAGAAATCATCAAGCCAGTACTTCCTGCTGAGTGGATCAACAAAGATACTAACTTCTTCATCAACCCAACAGGCCGTTTCGTAATCGGTGGCCCAATGGGTGACTGTGGTTTAACTGGTCGTAAGATCATCGTTGATACCTACGGCGGCGCAGCTCGTCACGGTGGCGGTGCATTCTCAGGTAAAGATCCATCAAAAGTTGACCGTTCTGCAGCTTACGCAGCACGTTACGTTGCGAAAAACATCGTTGCTGCTGGTATGGCTGACCGTTGTGAGATTCAACTGTCTTACGCTATCGGTGTTGCTGATCCAACATCTATCATGGTTGAAACGTTCGGTACTGAGAAAGTAGCACACGAAATCATCATTGAAGCTGTTCGTCAAAACTTCGACCTACGTCCATACGGCCTTCAAGAGATGCTGAACCTTCTTCAGCCTATCTACAAGCAAACTGCTGCATACGGTCACTTCGGTCGTGAAGAGTTCCCTTGGGAAGCGACTGACAAAGCAGCAATCCTTGCGGACTTCGCTGGCCTAAAATAATTTAGCCACTGCGATGTGTTCCTTTAAAGCCCTTACTGCTTAGTAAGGGCTTTATTTTTATGTACTTACCGAACTTTCACTCACAATACCCTTCCCTAACGCCCTTCTTTACCGTTAACCACTTAGTATAAAAAGCCGCTGATAATTTGTGTTTTCTAGCACTACTGACAATAGTTAAGGTAACTCCTAGGCGATCAAGCTCACATTTAACTTAAATTAATTCAGTCTGATAACGCTCGTTAAATGCACGCTAGAACAATAACTGGGATGACAAAGAGCAATTTAGCTCAACACCATAACTCTCACACAAGCCACATCGATGAGCCTTATGGAATTATAACTAGGACGTTATTTAACTAGGGGGATCTATGCCTCGTACCGCGCACCCATCCGAACTGAACGATAAAAAACACAAGGTCAGCGATAAGGATTACGCTCGCACCATTCCTTGCAACCAAATCAGTATTTCCGCACCCTTTCATTGGTTGTCGCTTGCTCTGCATGACTTAGTAAGAATGCCATTAATCAGCGCATTTTACGGATTGTGCTTTATGGGAGCGGCAATTGCGATTGTTCAACTTGTCCAATGGCAAGGAACACACTTAGTCGTGATGCCAAGCCTGATCGTGTACATGCTGATAGGGCCGTTTCTTGCCCTAGGCTTGTATGACGCAGCTTGGGAAAGAGAAAAAGGCCATAACGCCAGCCTACTGCACTCAATGAAAGCCATCACTCGCAACTCGACCCACCAATGGGCCTTTGCGATTGTGTTGATGGTTGCGATGATATTCTGGATGCGTATCGCTGCGTTATTGCACGCGCTCTACCCTTCAGTGCAAGGCGCACCATTGGCTGAGTTCGCTCCCTTCTTAATTACGGGTTCTGTGATTGGTTTTGTCATCGCAAGCCTCATATTTAGCATCTCAGCATTTTCAATTCCGTTAATGATGGAGAGACGCGTTGATGTGATGAGTGCAATTTTCACTAGCTTTAATGCCGTGAAATCGAACATTCCTGCAATGGTGGTTTGGGCAAGTATTATTTGTGCCGGTATTCTGGTGGGTTTTGCCACCTACGGCATCGGAATGATCGTCACCATGCCGCTACTTGGTTATGGTACATGGCACGCTTATCACGAGATCATTAAGAAAAAACATCACGTGTAAAGCATCGCTAGATCAAAAAGCAATGTTATGATGAGGCCTTGGCTTAAACGCTGAGGTCTTTTATTTGGAGTTAACAACGTTTGTCTTACACCCCGCAACAACATCGAGCAAATAAGAAATTGGCCGAGTGCCTAGCTATCGCAAATCAACATTTCTCTCGTGAATTTCCACACCCAACTATCACCTTCAAGTTAAGAGGTAAAGCAGCGGGAAAGGCCTACCTTCAGCTCAACGAAATTAAGCTCAACCACGTACTATTTTCTGAAAATGAAAACGCCTTCATCAACGAAGTTGTGCCGCATGAGCTCGCACACCTAATCACGCATCAGGTTTTCGGACGTGTTAGGCCTCACGGAAACGAGTGGAAATACGTGATGGAAAAGGTATTCAACGTTCCAGCCAAAACAACTCACAGCTTTGAAATAGCTTCAGTTCAAGGGAAAACCTTTGAATATCGATGTGAGTGCACCACTTACCCATTATCAATCAGACGACACAATAAAGTGCTTCGAAATCAATCGACCTATCGCTGCCAGCTGTGCAATCAAACCTTATCCTTCACAGGCACACAGCTCAGCTAAAGTCCTAGACTCGCACCTATTCGATTTGGTAACCCCATCCTTTTTATTTCAGAAAGCAACACTCGATTAAGTTGATGATAGAAATGTAATGGAGAAACTCATCCTTTGAGTGCTAGACTGATGTTTATCATACTTTTATCAGTCTTTTTCTATGCAAAAAATCACCATCAAAGCATTTGGCCTACCTGTGTCTTTTTACTTATCAATAGTATTTGGCCTACTGGTAACCCAAAGCGTTTTCGCCGCACCACCGAGCTCATTCTCCAAAGCAAAAAGAGAAGCGGTGAAGATTTATCTCGACCACCCGACTTCATTTTATTGTGGTTGTGACATTACATGGAAGGACAAAAAGAAAGGGATTCCCGACCTTGACGGCTGTGGTTATCAAGTCCGAAAACAACAAAAGCGAGCGAGTCGAATTGAGTGGGAACACGTGGTTCCAGCTTGGCAATTCGGCCACCAGCGTCAGTGCTGGCAAGATGGCGGGCGCAAGAACTGCACTCGCAATGACAAAGTATTCAAGTCCATGGAAGCCGATCTCCACAACCTAACGCCAGCTATCGGTGAAGTAAATGGTGACCGTTCGAACTACAACTTCAGCCAGTGGAATGGAATGGATGGCGTGAGCTATGGTCAGTGCGCAATGCAGGTCAACTTCAAGCAGCGTAAAGTTATGCCGCCAGACAGAGCAAAAGGCTCTATCGCGCGTACTTACCTTTACATGAGCCAAGAGTATGGTTTCAAACTATCTAAGCAACAAACCAACCTAATGATGGCGTGGAACAAGCAATTTCCTGTCGACAAGTGGGAATGTACTCGTGATGAGCGAATCTATGCCATCCAAGGTAATCACAACCCATTTGTTTACCCTGCTTGTAAATAACGTCGCTCATACAATCAACATTCCTAACTATCTCAAACAAGAGTTTCAGAATTGCCCCTGAAACTCTTGCTCTACCCTTGTTTTTTCAACTAAAAGCATCCATGTTAGGCAGAGACAAAATACCCAAATGAACATATTTATAGGTTTACCAGCATGAGAATCCCTCGTATTCATCACCCAGAACGCATTCATCAGTTAGGTTCACTCGCTTTAGGCGAAGATGCCGCGGGTCATGTTGGTCGTGTCCTTCGCATGAAAGAAGGCCAAGAAGTCCTTCTATTTGATGGCAGTGGCGCTGAATTCCCTGCGACGATAGCCGAAGTATCAAAGAAAAATGTCACCGTTAATGTTTCTGAACGCATCGAACGCAGCAGCGAATCTCCGTTAGACTTACATTTAGGCCAAGTGATTTCACGTGGCGACAAAATGGAGTTCACGATTCAGAAATCGGTTGAGCTTGGTGTGAACACCATTACCCCTTTAATTTCAGAGCGCTGTGGCGTTAAGCTTGATACAAAACGCTTCGAGAAAAAACTCGCACAGTGGCAAAAGATTGCTATCGCGGCGTGTGAACAGTGTGGCCGCAATACGGTTCCAGTCATTCGCCCTATCATGCAACTTGAAGAGTGGTGTAGCGAACCGAGTGAAGCATTAAAGCTGAACTTACATCCTCGTGCAAAATACTCAATTAATACCCTTCCAGAACCTATCAGTAAGGTACGCCTATTGATCGGCCCTGAAGGTGGCTTGTCGGCTGAAGAAATCGGCATGACAGAACAATACAAATTTGAAGAGACGCTACTCGGCCCACGTGTACTTCGTACCGAAACAGCAGCTCTAACCGCAATTACTGCCTTACAAGTCCGTTTTGGCGATCTAGGCTAGGAGAAAAAAATGATCAAACTTGGCATCGTAATGGATCCAATTTCATCCATTAACATCAAAAAAGACTCTAGCTTTGCCATGATGCTTGAAGCTCAGCGTCGTGGTTACGAAATCCATTACATGGAAATGGATGATCTACATTTAGATCAAGGCGTAGCCATTGCTGACACTAAGGTTGTTGAACTAAAAGAAGATCCAAACGGTTGGTACGAGTTCAAATCAGAACAGACTATCGCGCTATCCGATTTAGATGCGGTACTAATGCGTAAAGATCCTCCGTTTGATACTGAGTACATCTACGCAACTTACATTCTTGAGCGTGCTGAAGAGAACGGCGCACTGATCGTCAACAAACCACAAAGCCTACGTGACTGTAACGAGAAGTTGTTCACGGCATGGTTCCCTGAACTGACACCGACCACCATCGTGACTCGTAAAGCTGAAAAAATTAAAGCGTTCCGAGAAGAACACGGCGACGTGATTCTAAAACCACTTGATGGCATGGGCGGCGCGTCTATCTTCCGTGTGAAAGAAGGCGATCCAAACGTATCAGTTATTATTGAAACCTTGACCAACCACGGTCAGAACTACGCAATGGCACAAACTTTTGTTCCAGACATCAGCAATGGTGATAAGCGTATTCTTGTGGTTGACGGTGAGCCAATGCCTTACTGTCTAGCGCGTATTCCTGCAAAAGGGGAAACTCGAGGTAACCTTGCTGCTGGCGGTACAGGTGAAGCTCGTCCTCTAAGTGAAACAGACTGGGCTATCGCAAGAGCAGTTGCTCCAGCACTGAAAGAGAAAGGCTTAATCTTTGTTGGGCT
This sequence comes from Vibrio sp. 1F255, assembly GCF_041439145.1. Classification (NCBI taxonomy): domain Bacteria; kingdom Pseudomonadati; phylum Pseudomonadota; class Gammaproteobacteria; order Vibrionales; family Vibrionaceae; genus Vibrio; species Vibrio sp. 1F255. Next base: position 64,568 of record NZ_JBGONQ010000027.1, read on the forward strand.
TGATGTTATCGGCGACAAGCTGACTGAAATTAACGTGACTAGCCCTACTTGTATCCGTGAAATTGAAGCCGCTTTTGATATTTCAGTTACAGGTAAATTAATGGATGCAATTGAGCGTCGCGTTAACGCTAAATAGCCTAAACTAAAGAAAGCCTTAGCTATTCGAAAACACAGAAATATCTAGGCAAAGAACAATGAGCGGCTTTACGCCGCTCTTTTTCCTTTACTGGGAACACACTGGCAGGAGGCTCTATGAATTTAACGAACCACTTTCTGGTTGCTATGCCCGGAATGAAAGACCCATACTTTCAAAATTCGGTGATTTACCTTTGTGAGCACAATGACGAAGGCGCGATGGGTTTGATGATCAACGCCCCTATTGATGTCACTGTCGGTAGCATGCTTAAGCAAGTTGAGGTTGATTCTGATCAGCCAAAACCCAACCAAGCAAGTCTTGATAAGCCTGTATTGAATGGTGGACCGGTCGCAGAAGACCGTGGGTTTATTTTGCACAAACCTAAAGGCAACTATCAATCCAGTATCAGCATGACGGATCAAATCTCAGTGACAACCTCAAAAGATATCTTGATGGTGTTGGGCACAGAAGATGAGCCGATGAATTATTTAGTCGCACTTGGGTATGCAGGATGGGAACCGGGACAACTGGAAACCGAACTGACCGAGAACTCGTGGTTAACCGTTGAAGCCGACCCGAAGGTCATCTTCGATACACCGATTTCTGACCGCTGGAAAGTCGCTGTACAGATGTTAGGCATTAATGCAGCTCAGCTTTCAGCAGACGCTGGTCACGCCTAGCTCAAATCAACTAAGTAAAATAAACAGACACTCTCAAACACAGATAAATTTGGAAACCCCATGTCACGAACAATTATGGCATTTGACTACGGTACAAAAAGTATCGGTAGTGCGATAGGACAAGAAATCACGGGCACCGCAAGCCCTCTAAAAGCTTTTAAAGCCAAAGATGGCATCCCAAATTGGGACGATATCGAAAAGCAAATTAAGGAGTGGCAGCCGAATCTTATCGTGGTTGGTCTTCCTACCGATCTTCATGGTAAAGATCTAGCCGCGATTACACCAAGGGCGAAGAAGTTTGCCAATCGCCTAAAAGGGCGCTTTGGTGTCGATGTTGAACTGCATGATGAAAGACTTTCTACGACAGAAGCAAGGGCCGACCTTTTTGAAATGGGCGGCTATAAAGCGCTAAGCAAAGGCAATGTCGATAACCAGTCTGCAGTCGTCATTTTAGAGAGCTGGTTTGAAGCACAATATTCATAACGAAAATTAAGAGCTCAAAGATTAAACTCCTTTGTGATCCTATAATGATATTACGACGTAATGTCGAAGCAATTCATTATTAGGTAAGTGGGAGTTCACATGAAAATTTTTCTAGCAATCTTCGTAGCTCTAGCAATATCAGCATGCAGTTCGACAAGCTCCAATAATGCAGGTTATATGAATCATACTTCGATTGACGCAGACGTAATCAGCGAGCCTAAGAACAAGAAGCGTTGATAATACAGACGCAGTCGAACGATGAATATGATGAACGCCTGATTTTAACCTAGAATCAAATCAGGCGTTTTTTATCACCCCATATCTATCTTCACACCAGCCAACGCCCCAGTTCCGTAGTCGTCATCACCACGTCTAGTTTTGAGCATTAAGCGCAAGTCATTAGCAGAATCGGCACTGTGGAACGCATCCTCTTCGCTGATCTTGCCTGCTATCACTAAATCATACAAAGCTTGGTCAAAGGTCTGCATACCTATCTCTTTCGATTTAGCCATGGTTGCTTTCAGTTCGTGCAGTTCACCACGACGAATCAAGTCAGAAACACGAGGGCTATTCAGCAGAATCTCGAATACACCATGACGCCCGCTGCCATTCTTGTCGCAAATGAGTTGCTGAGCGACGACACCACGCAGGTTCATCGATAGGTCAAACAAGAACTGTTCTTTCTGCTCTTTCGGCACCAAATGAAGAATACGCTCTAGCGCTTGGTTAGCGTTATTGGCGTGCAAGGTTGCCATACACAAGTGACCCGTTTCAGCAAAGGTCATCGCGTATTCCATGGTCTCACGGCTACGGATTTCGCCAATCAAGATCATGTCTGGTGCTTGGCGTAGCGAGTTCTTAAGCGCGACTTCATAGCTCTCGGTGTCGAGTCCAACTTCACGCTGTGTCACGATGCACTTTTTATGTTCATGCACAAATTCAATCGGGTCTTCAACCGTCAAGATATGTCCCGAGCGATTGGTGTTGCGATAGCCTGTCATTGCAGCCATTGAGGTCGACTTACCAGAGCCTGTCGCACCAACCACCAGCACAAGTCCGCGCTTAGCTATTGATAGGTCCTGTAGTACATCAGGAAGCTTTAGTTGCTCAAAGGTTGGGATGTTAGTCTCGATACGTCGAATGACCGCTCCAGGTAGCTCTCGCTGAAAGAATGCACTGACACGAAAACGACCAAAGTCACGCACAATCGCAAAATTAGCCTCACGCGTTTGCTGATATTCATCACGTCGGTCTTGTTCCATCATCGCATCAAGTAATTGAGCAACTTGAGCCGCATTCAGCTTCTCTCCTTGGGGGCGTAATTCACCATCCACACGAAACAGGATTGGCGCATCGACAGTGATATAGAGATCCGATGCCTTTTGCGACAGCATTCCCTCAAGGATTTGATTCAATTCCATTATGTACACCTTAATTAAAACATTGAGGTTTCAATTTCGATCTTTTTCTCGACCTCTTCCGAATCAACCAAGCCCTGCGCCATCAGCTGCTTCGCATTTTGTTCCATGGTCTGCATGCCGTGCGCTGCGCCCGTTTGAATGATCGAGTACATCTGCGCAACCTTATCTTCACGAATCAAGTTTCTGATCGCAGGTGTTGCCATCATGATTTCATGACACGCCACACGACCACCACCAACACGCTTTAGCAGCTTCTGGGCTATCACCGAGCGCAGTGATTCAGACAACATCGAACGAACCATATCTTTATCGCTACCTGGGAACACATCGATAATACGGTCGATCGTTTTAGCCGCAGAACTGGTGTGCAGAGTACCAAAGACCAAGTGACCCGTTTCTGCTGCGGTTAACGCTAAGCTAATCGTCTCTTGGTCACGAAGTTCACCAACCAGAATCACGTCTGGGTCTTCACGTAAGGCACTGCGCAGTGCCGCTTTAAAACTGTGAGTATCACGGTGAACTTCACGCTGGTTGACTAGGCATTTATTATTGGTGTGAACGAATTCAATCGGGTCTTCAATCGTCAGAATATGCTTATTGTGGTTGCGATTTACGTAATCAACCATCGCCGCAAGAGTCGTTGATTTACCAGAGCCAGTTGGACCAGTGACGAGCACTAACCCTTTTTCGTAGTTAGCAATCCTTTCGAAGATCTCAGGTGCACCTAACTGATCTAAAGTCGGGATTTCGACAGGGATAGTTCGAAAGACAGCTGAGCAGCCACGGGCTTGGTTAAACGCATTAACACGAAAGCGACCAACATTGGGTAATTCAAAAGAGAAGTCGACTTCCAGTTTTTCTTCAAACTCGCCGCGTTGTGAATCGCTCATGATCTCAAAAACCAAACGATGCACATCAGCATGACTCAAAGCTGGGATTCCAAGCTTCCTTACTTCACCATCTATACGTACCATTGGAGATACACCCGCAGAAAGATGTAGATCTGACGCGTTATGCTTTACACTAAAATCTAGTAACTCAGTGATATCCATTTATTTTCCCTTAAGTAAAGTCAGCTATGAGTAGTATTCAACAAAATATCGAACAAATCACCTCACAGATTCGTAGTGCTGAGCAAAAGTGCGGACGAGCTCCAGAGTCCGTGCAACTTTTAGCCGTCAGCAAAACTAAACCTATTGATGCGATTCTAGAAGCCGCACTCGGAGGCCAAGTTGCCTTTGGTGAAAACTATGTTCAAGAAGGTGTAGATAAAGTAAAACACTTTTCAGAACAACATTCTAACCTAAATTTAGAGTGGCATTTTATTGGTCCAATTCAATCCAATAAAACCCGCCCAATCGCGGAAAGCTTTCAATGGGTGCATTCCGTCGATCGCGATAAGATCGCACAAAGGCTTAATGATCAACGACCAAGCGAACTTCCACCTTTGCAAGTGTTGATTCAGGTAAACACCAGTGGTGAAGAGTCCAAATCTGGAACCTCAGAAGAGACAGTTTTTGCACTCGCGGAGTTGATTTCATCGCTCCCCAACCTCACCTTAAGAGGATTGATGTCGATTCCTGCAAACGTATCTGACTATCAATCTCAGCTTAATGCATTTTCTCAACTGGCAGAGCTTAAAGACAAGCTAGCCGCGAAGTATTCAGACATTGATACCCTTTCGATGGGGATGAGTGGTGATATGGATGCAGCAGTTGAGGCTGGCAGCACAATGGTTCGTATTGGAACAGCTATTTTCGGCGCTCGTGATTACGCGAAATAGCCGTAGTAAGTAACGACAAGTACAAGTATTGATACCGCTTCGCCTTATCCGCGCAGCGACACGCTCAGGATTTTATATATGGTACATAAGAACATCGCCTTTATTGGGGCGGGAAACATGGTTCGCTCAATTGTAGCTGGCTTAGTTGCTAGTGGTTACCCAGCGCAAAAGATTACTGCGACAGCACCTTCAGAAACCAGAAGGCTGCCGTTAGAACAAGAATACGGCATCAATACCACCAGCGATAATATTGCAGCAGCTGAAAAAGCAGACGTTGTTGTGTTATCCGTGAAGCCACAAATGATGGCTGATGTATGTAAACCCTTACAAGATATCGACTTCAGCAACAAACTGGTTATCTCAATTGCCGCGGGTATTAATGCGAATCGACTTAATGAGATGTTAAACTGCCAACTGAACCTTGTTCGTGTGATGCCAAACACGCCATCACTGCTTGGTAAAGGGATGAGTGGTCTTTATGCCGATGCAACTGTCAGCCAAGATGATAAAGACTTTGCTTCTCAGCTGATGCAAGCTGTTGGTGAAGTAAGTTGGGTTGAACAAGAGTCTGGAATCAACAACATCATTGCGGCGGCGGGTAGCGCTCCGGCTTACTTCTTCCTGTTTATGGAAGCGATGCAAGCTGAAGCAATCAAGCAAGGTTTTGACCAAGAAACCGCTCGTAAGCTAGTGCAGCAGTCTGCATTAGGCGCGGCAGAGATGGTGGTAGCGAATCCAAATACTGAATTATCGACACTGCGTGAACAAGTGACTTCAAAAGGCGGAACAACTGCAGAAGCATTGCGCACGTTCAATGAACATCAACTATCAGACATCGTAGCCAAAGCCATGCAAGCGGCGGTCGCTCGAGCTGAAGAGATGGAAAAACTGTTTTAAGCATTTTGTCGCTCGGGTTATATCTAAGCGGCAAGTAAATCCGAAAAAGGAAACAATATGAACTCGATGAGCTTTCTGATCTCGACCGTTTTTGATCTTTACATCATGGTTGTGATCTTGCGTATCTGGCTACAAGCATCACGTGCAGATTTCTACAACCCATTCTCACAATTCATCGTAAAAGCGACACGACCAGTTGTTGCCCCACTGCGCCGAGTTATTCCATCAATCGGCAGCCTAGATCTTGCGACGGTTATTTTTGCTTATGTGCTATGTGTGCTTAAGTTCGTTGCTCTCAACCTGATTATCTCTGGCGGCGCAGCTGTATTCGATATCAGCTTCCTGATCTTTGGTGCACTATCTTTGCTAAAAGCGGCGGGTGGTTTGATCTTCTGGGTTCTGCTAATCCGTGCAATCCTTAGCTGGGTTAGCCAAGGCCGTAGCCCAATCGAGTACGTGTTCCATCAACTGACTGAGCCAATGCTAATGCCTATCCGCCGTATCCTACCGGATATGGGTGGCTTCGACTTAAGCGTTCTGGTTCTGTTCATTGTTCTACAGTTTGCGAACTTCCTAATGGGCGACATGATTGGTCCTATTTGGTATCAGCTATAATTCAAGTACGAACATCAGGTACTTTGACGATGCCAAAAGCGGTTTGGGCCGAGGAAAACGATATTCTTCTTAGGCTCTACATCCAACCCAAAGCAAGCCGAGACAAGATTGTTGGCTTGCATGGTGAGGAACTCAAAATTGCCATCACCGCTCCACCAGTAGATGGCAAAGCCAACGCCCACTTAGCGAAATACCTTGCGAAACAGTTTAAGGTCGCAAAAGGGCAAATTAAGATAGAAAAGGGAGATCTCGGTAGGCACAAGCAAGTTCGAATATGCTCGCCAAGCCAAATCCCAACTGAAGTCAAAGCCATCCTATGATGGCTTTTTGCTATTTATTGGAGTCATTATGCGTTTATGGATAACAGCACTACTCACCGCTCTTGTTGCCTTACCAAGCTCAGCAGGGCAATTTAAGAACATTAAGGATGTCGAGGTTCATTACTCGGCTTTTAATTCCACGTTCTTAACTTCGCAAGTCGCTAAGCAATACAAACTTAAGCGAAATGGATACTCAGCAATCCTCAACATCAGCGTGTTAGACAAGGCTTCTCTAGGCAAGCCTGCGACAACGGCTAAAATTACGGGAACAGCGAAGAACCTCGTTGGAAACACCCGTACTTTGAAGTTTCGAGAAATCAAAGAAGGCGATGCGATTTATTACCTTGCTGAGTTCACCGTAACTCACGAAGAAAACATCACCTTCGACATCGATGTGAACGCAGGCCTAAAAGGCACTGGTCCACTGCGTTTCACACAGAAATTCTATATAGAAGAGTAAGCTCAAACCTTACTTTTCATTTATTAACTTATTTAGAGCTACATTCCCATGAGTAAGATTGTTTTAGCAACAGGCAACCAAGGTAAAGTTCGCGAGATGGCAGATATTCTGTCTGAGTTTGGTTTTGACGTTGTCGCGCAAAGTGAATTTAACGTTTCAGAAGTCGCTGAAACAGGAACGACTTTCATTGAAAATGCCATCATCAAAGCTCGCCACGCAGCGAAAGAAACAGGGCTGCCAGCCATTGCTGACGACTCAGGTTTAGAGGTTGATTACTTAAATGGTGCGCCAGGTATCTATTCAGCGCGTTACTCAGGTGAAGGGGCAACCGATAAGCAGAACATCAAAAAACTATTAGATGCGATGCAAGGTGTCGAAACTGAAAAGCGTACTGCGCGTTTCCACTGTGTGTTGGTGCTAATGCGTCACGAGAATGATCCAACACCTCTAGTGTGTCACGGTAAATGGGAAGGTCGTATTCTTACTGAAGAACACGGTGAGAATGGCTTTGGCTACGATCCTGTGTTCTTTGTACCAGAAGATAACTGCGCCTCAGCAGAGCTTGAATCTTCGCGTAAGAAGCAACTATCACACCGTGGTAAAGCGCTTGCGTCACTATTCAAGACTCTCAAGGAGCAAGCTCTGTAATGCACAATGCAGCGCTAATACCACCCGCACTTAGCCTCTATGTACACATCCCATGGTGTGTACAAAAGTGTCCGTATTGTGATTTTAACTCTCACGCTCTGAAAGCCGAGATCCCTGAAAAAGAGTACATCGATGCACTGCTTGAGGATCTCGATACTGATATCGAAAAATATCAGCTCAATGGTATGCCTCGCCCACTGCATTCGATCTTTATTGGTGGCGGTACCCCAAGCCTGTTTTCTCCTGAAGGAATTGGCCGATTGTTACAAGGCATTGAACAGCGCATCCCGTTCAAACCTGAAATAGAAATCACCATGGAAGCCAACCCGGGAACTATCGAAGCTGAGCGTTTTGCAGGTTACCAAAAGGCAGGCATTACTCGAATCTCGGTGGGTGTGCAAAGTTTTGAGCAAGAGAAACTGGAAAGACTTGGGCGTATTCATGGTCAAGATGAAGCGGTAAATGCCGCTCATTTAGCGCATAAGATTGGATTGAATAGTTTCAACTTAGACTTAATGCACGGCTTACCCGATCAGAGTATTGAACAAGCGTTGGCTGATTTGGATAAAGCGATAGAACTCGACCCTCCGCACTTATCTTGGTATCAGCTAACAATAGAACCTAACACCATGTTCTATTACAAAACACCAACGCTGCCTGATGATGATGACCTTTGGGATATCTTCGACCTAGGCCATAAGAAGCTCGCAGACGCAGGGTATGTGCAGTACGAAATTTCAGGCTACAGCAAGCCGGGATATCAGTGCCAACATAACCTCAACTACTGGCGCTTTGGTGACTATCTAGGTATTGGCTGTGGCTCTCATGGCAAGCTGAGCTTTACAGATGGACGCATTGTTCGTACCACTAAGGTTAAGCACCCTAGAGGCTATCTAGCTGCGTACCAAAACATGGTAAAACCTTATCTATCAGATGAATTTGAAGTGCCGAATGAAGACCGCCCTTTTGAATTTTTCATGAACCGCTTTAGGTTAATGGAAGCATGTCCAAAGCAGGATTTCATTGATACGACAGGGCTTGGTTTTGACTCGATTCAAAAAACGATTGAATGGGCAAAAGAGCTAGGCTACTTGAAGGAAACCGACACTCACTGGCAGATCACTGAAAAAGGAAAGCTGTTTCTCAATGATCTGTTAGAAGCCTTTATGGCAGAAGAAGACGAGTAGTTCGAGATTCGAGAAGCATTGCGTAAGGGTTGGCTTTAGGGTCAACCCTTTTTGTTTTATAGCCCTCTCTCGGAGCGAAGCGTTCTATAGGACAACGTCCGTGCTCGAATCTTTCTCTTAGAAAATAGAACGACCAATTCGCTCTGAAAGCAACTCTAGAGCCTTAGTACCTGCGAGCGAGTTGCCAGAAGGATCAAGCTCTGGAGACCACACCGCAATCGTCATTTCGCCAGGAACGATAGCAATAATACCGCCACCAACGCCCGATTTTCCTGGCATACCAACACGGTAGGCAAACTCACCAGCCCCATCGTACAAGCCACACGTCGCAAGCAAAGCATTCAACTGCTTGGTTTGAACTGGCGTGATGATCTCTTTCTTGGTTTGAACCGACACGCCTTTGTTTGCTAAATAGCTAAAGGTTTTTGCCAAATCCACACACGTCATTTTAAGCGCACAAGCGTGGAAGTAGTTATTCAGAACTGGGATAACATCATTCTCAAAATTACCAAATGAACGCATCAAATAAGCAATGGCAGCATTACGATCGCTGTGCATCATTTCAGAAGCCGCTACCACCTTGTCATACACAATATGAGTATCACCCGATAACTGACGCACAAACTCTAACAAGCGGTGCCTAGGCGCAGACAAGCGGCTTTGTAGTAGGTCTGCAACGACAATTGCCCCCGCATTGATGAACGGGTTGCGGGGAATACCATGCTCCATCTCAAGCTGAATCATCGAGTTAAAGGCTTGACCAGAAGGCTCTTTGCCTACTCTTTGCCAAATCTCTTCAGGCTTATATAGCACCATAGCTAGCGTCAGGCTCAAGGCTTTAGAAATAGATTGCACAGAAAATGCTTCTTCAGCATCGCCTGCTTTAATCACCTCACCTTCATTGGTGTATACCGCGATCGCCAGTTTCTGGTTCGATACGCGAGCCAGTGCAGGGATATAATCAGCGACCTTTCCCTGTCCAATTAAAGGACGAACTTCGTCTAAGATCTCGGCCAAAATAGCTTGAGTTGGTTTCATGTGCGCTTACTTCTATATTGTTATTTTTGTAGGGGGTGTGACATTACTTTCTGTCCTTAAACCTTTATCGCAATAAAAGCCTAAGGACAAAAAAGCCAACATTACAATAATGTTGGCTTTAATCAATCCCATAAAGTGTAGGGGTTAAACCCTAAGTCGGATTACCCTTCACTTAATTTGATTCGAAGTTACTTAGTACGCTTGAACTTAATATCCCAAACACCATGACCTAAACGGTGGCCACGCGCTTCAAACTTAGTTAGCGGGCGCTCATCCGGACGAGGGATGTAATCACCATCTTCAGCGATGTTTTCGAAGCCTGGAGCTACGTTCATCACTTCAATCATATGTTCTGCGTAGTTTTCCCAGTCTGTTGCCATGTGGAAAACACCAGTATCAAGTTGAAGCTTGCCGCGAACCATCTCTGCAAACTCAGCCTTAACGATACGACGTTTATGGTGACGAGCTTTGTGCCATGGGTCAGGGAAGAACAGTTGCAGAGTATGCAGGCTGCTATCTGGGATCATGTGTTCAAATACTTCTACAGCATCGTGACACATTACACGCAGGTTAGTTACGCCAGCATCGCGAGCTGTACCTAAACACGCACCAACACCCGGGCTATGAACTTCAATACCTAAGAAGTTTTTCTCAGGTGCGTTCTTTGCCATTTCAACCAGTGATGCACCCATACCGAAGCCAATCTCTAGTACAACCGGGTTATCGTTGCCAAATACTTCTTTCCAGTTAAGAAGCTCTGGGTTGTAGTCGATACCCATTGTTGGCCAACATTCATTCATCGCGTTCTCTTGGCCTTTTGTTAAGCGGCCTTCGCGGCGAACAAAGCTACGGATCTTACGAACCAGTTTGCCGTCTTCAGTATATTCGTTAGTGGTCACTTCACTCATTGATTTTTGCCTGCACATTGATTAATCAAAGCGGGGATTATCCAAAGAATTGCCTCCGGTGCAAGTCTTTCCGTGGATAAATTCCCACACAATTTGTCTGTTTTACATCCAACGTTAAGTGTGGTGCAATTTCGCTTCTAATAATAGCAAAGCATAGAGCATGTCGTGACTCCTTTCGCAACCGCCATATTAAAGTGGTATGACGCCTACGGGCGTAAAGAATTGCCTTGGCAACAAAACAAAACCGCCTACACCGTTTGGCTATCTGAAATCATGCTTCAGCAGACTCAGGTTGCTACGGTGATTCCATACTACCAACGCTTCTTAGAACGCTTTCCAACGGTTATCGACCTAGCGAACGCCGAACAAGATGAGGTACTCCACTTATGGACAGGGCTTGGTTATTACGCACGAGCTCGCAATCTACATAAAGCAGCCAAGATCGTTGCTGAGCAATATGGTGGTGAATTTCCGCTGTCTATCGAAGAGATGAACGCGCTACCGGGGATTGGTCGCTCAACAGCAGCAGCCGTCTTATCATCGGTTCATAAACTTCCTCATGCGATTCTTGATGGCAATGTAAAACGAACGCTTGCGAGAAGTTTTGCCGTTGAAGGTTGGCCGGGGCAAAAGAAAGTCGAAAACCAGCTTTGGGAACACGCCGAAGCACATACTCCGAACAAAGATGTCGATAAGTACAACCAAGCAATGATGGACATGGGTGCCATGGTTTGTACCCGTAGCAAGCCTAAGTGCACCTTGTGCCCGATTGAAAGCATGTGTGAGGCCAAGAAGCTCGATAGACAGCTCGACTTCCCTGGCAAAAAGCCTAAGAAAGAAAAGCCAGTAAAAGACACATGGTTTGTGATTCTGTATCACGACAACCAAGTGTGGCTCGAACAGCGCCCTCAATCTGGTATCTGGGGCGGACTGTTCTGTTTCCCTCAAAATGAAAACGCAGAGATCGAACATCAATTAGATCTTCGTTCGATCAAAGATAGTGAAACCGATTCGATCAAGACCATGATTGCGTTTCGACATACTTTCAGCCACTACCATTTAGATATCACACCTGTATTAGTAAAATTAGATAAACAACCAGATTTGATAATGGAAGGGACTAAAGGTCTCTGGTATAACTTATCAAAACCGGAAGAAATTGGCCTAGCCGCTCCTGTAAAGCAGCTTATTGAGAGCCTACCCTTTGAACTGAACGACGACGTTTGAATCAACGAACGCGATAAGAGGAACCACTATGAGCCGCACTGTATTTTGTGCTCGCCTTCAAAAAGATGCTGAAGGCCTAGATTTTCAACTTTACCCAGGTGACTTAGGTAAGCGTATCTTTGACAACATCTCTAAAGAAGCTTGGGGACAATGGCAAAGCAAGCAAACCATGCTTATCAATGAGAAGAAGCTAAACATGATGGATCCTGAACATCGTAAACTTCTTGAAACTGAGATGGTTAACTTCCTTTTCGAAGGTAAAGATGTCGTTATTGATGGCTACACTCCACCAAGCGAATAAGACATTTATTTAAGCAATTTTTAATGACATCATGGTTAACGCTGCGATGTCATTTTTGTATGAGGAACTATGAAAAAGCTAAGTTACTTCCTAACAGCCATGTTATTAACTGGCTGCAGCCGTGAATTTGTCGAAAGCATTTATGATGTCAATTACGAGCCAACCAACCGGTTTGTGAAGAATTTAGCTGAGCTACCCGGACAATTTGAAAAAGATACCGGGGCGCTAGATTCATTAATAGATAGCTTTTCAGGCAACATTCAAAAACGTTGGGGTAGCAGTGAAATCAAGATAGCAGGTAAGAGTAACTATGTGAAATACATAGATAATTACTTAAGTCGTTCAGAAGTGAATTTTAGCCAAGGCCTGATAACGGTGGAAACGGTTTCCTCTACCGAACCGAAAAAACACCTCAAAAATGCGATCATGACGACCCTTTTGACGCCAGATGATCCGGCGCATGTCGATCTATTCTCTTCTAAAAGCATCAAGCTAGAAGGCAAACCTTTCCTCTATAATCAGGTCGTAGACCAAGAAAAAAAGCCCATTCAATGGACTTGGCGAGCGAACCAGTTTGCGGATTACCTGATCGCGAATAACCTAAAAACCAAAGAAGTCGACTTTAAAAAAGCCTACTACGTTGAAATCCCAATGGTGGCCGACCACGCTAGCCAGCGTAGTTATCAATATGCCGACATCGTTCGACGAGCGTCTCAGCGTTATGACATCCCTGAAGATTTAATCTACGCTATCATCAAGACAGAGAGTAGCTTCAACCCGTACGCCGTAAGCTGGGCTAATGCTTATGGTCTTATGCAGGTGGTACCTAAAACCGCTGGTCGAGATGTATTTGAACACGTCAAAAAGAAACCTGGTGAACCAAGCCCTGAGTACTTATTCAATCCAGAAAACAACATTGATGCTGGCACCGCATACTTTTACATCCTTAAAAATCGTTATTTGAAAGACGTAAAAAACCCATTAACGCTTGAATACAGTATGATTTCAGCCTATAACGGCGGTACTGGTGGCGTACTCAATACCTTCAGTAAGGACAGAAAGCGAGCAATGCAAGACTTAAACTCGCTGCAACCGAGCCAAGCCTACTGGGCGCTTACCAAGAAGCATCCAAATAAAGAGTCGCGCCGATACCTCGAAAAAGTAACGCAATTCAAAAAAGAATTTAACCAAGGTAAAACATAACCCTCACTTTTGAATAAAAAAACAACGAACGAACGGTTTTTTTAGTTATTTTCAAAAAAGGAGTTGACGGTTATGCAGAAAATCCGTTTAATAGCGCTCCGTTGCCCGGATAGCTCAGTCGGTAGAGCAGAGGATTGAAAATCCTCGTGTCGGTGGTTCGATTCCGCCTCCGGGCACCACAATTTGATTTGTTGGTGTCAACACTCTTTAACAGGGAGTAACAACACGGACAAAAGCATAAAGAATTTAGTGTGCCGACTTAGCTCAGTAGGTAGAGCAACTGACTTGTAATCAGTAGGTCACCAGTTCGACTCCGGTAGTCGGCACCATTCTTTTGCCTCGATAGCTCAGTCGGTAGAGCAGCGGATTGAAAATCCGCGTGTCGGTGGTTCGATTCCGCCTCGAGGCACCATTATTTGGTGCTTAACAAATAATGGTCTTTATAGACCTGATGTTGACACAAATAATTCCCCTTTAGTTCAGTTGGTAGAACGGCGGACTGTTAATCCGTATGTCGCAAGTTCAAGTCTTGCAAGGGGAGCCACATTCAAGAAAGCCAAGTCGAAAGACTTGGCTTTTTTTCGTTTGAACAAAAACAAACTCTATTCAATATACACATCAGCTCCTCACTAACTCTTAATCAGTCTCGATAAATTGAGTTATCTCCTTTTAGTACTCTTACTACAGCAGTTGATTCTAAGTTCTATAAAGCATATCCACTACAACAGAACCAACGCCTTATAAAGTTCATGACCCGCTAATATTCACATTAAAACAAATAGAACCAAGTCCTGTTACTTTTTTTTCTTCGAAAATTTAATCCCTATCATACTTTGATGTCTTTCTAATATCTGCCTTACACCACTTAGATTAAGATTCGATGAATTATACCTAATACTAATTATTGAATCGCTGCGCGGGGAAATATGAAACTAAAAACGCAAGCTTACTTATTATCGGGCATCATCTTGATCGCCCTGCTAGCACTGACGGCTACAGGCTTATGGACCTTAAGAGTTGCTAGCAACATGGACAACAAAGCTCGCGTAACAGAGCTGTTTAAGAGCGCATACAGCATTCTTACTGAAGTCGAAAAAATGGCGATTGATGGCACACTAGAAGAAGAGCAAGCCAAGCAACTAGCTACTCGCCTTCTACGCAACAACATCTATAAAGATAATGAATATGTTTACGTAGCCGATGAGAACATGACGTTTATCGCGACACCATTAGATCCTCAACTGCACGGAACCAGTTTTAACGACTTTAAAGATGGCGACGGCAATAGTGTTGGGCAGCTAATCCAAAGAGTACTTGGTAATCGTACTGGCGAGATCATTGAGTACACCTGGACACAAAAACTGCCAGATGGAACGATTGAAGAAAAACTGTCTATTGCAGAGAAAACGCCACATTGGGGTTGGGTTGTCGGCACTGGTATCGGGTTCAATGAAGTTAACGCTCGTTTTTGGTCTACTGCTCAATGGCAGCTATTCCTTTGTGTCGTGATTGCTGGTCTTATTCTGGCGAGCCTAATTGTATCCATTAAACGCATGCTAGCGCTTCTTGGCGGTGAACCTAAAGACGTACGAGAAGCAGTACAAGCCGTAGCACAAGGTCGAATTCAAACCTCTTTCGAAACTCAGGCAATTGACGGCAGTATCTATCACGCCGTACAACAAATGAGTAAGTCATTGGCTGAGCTAGTATCAAACCTTGACGCTTCAATGCTGGCATTAAGAGGCGAACTGCAGCGCGTAGAAGATCGCGCTGGGTCAATTGGTCAACTGACAGACACCCAACAGCAATCAACAGAGATGATCGCGACAGCAATGACCGAGATGGCCTCTTCAGCCAATAACGTAGCTGCTTCAGCTAGCGATACCGCGCGCAACACCGACGAGGCCGACAAACAGAGCCAGCATACCCAACAACTCATTCACAACACAGTAGATAACATTCAAGGCTTAGCAGACCAACTAGGCACAGCAAGCGAAGCTGTCGCTAACCTAGATAACGATGTAAACAACATTGCAAAAGTATTGGATGTGATTGGTGATATAGCGGAGCAAACTAACCTATTGGCACTAAATGCAGCCATTGAAGCAGCTCGAGCTGGCGAACAAGGTCGTGGATTTGCTGTTGTAGCAGATGAGGTTCGTAACCTTGCAGGCAGAACACAATCGAGCACAAAAGAAATCCAATTAATGATTAATAACCTTCAAGAGGGATCTCGCAACGCAATTCAAACCATGGAAGTGTGTGCCGCGACCAGTGAAAGCACCGTAACAGAGTCTCAAAACGCCTCTGAAGCACTACAACAGATTGTTGTCGCATTAGAGTCCATTTCATCAATGAGTCATCAAATCGCAACAGCGGCCGCTGAGCAGACTCAGGTGAGCGATGATATATCGAAGCGTATCAATATGATCGAAGAGAGCGGTAACCAACTGAGCAATGTCGTAACAGAAAGTCATAACAGCACCCAAACTCTTGCCTCTCTTTCCAACGAATTAGAAGCTTGGGTTAATAGGTTTGAAGTAAAACACTAAACTCCCTAGAAAATTTTCAAATAAAAAAGCACGTTTTCATACGTGCTTTTTTTATTTCGGCGCCCATTCAGTGTAGTTAACCGTAGTTTTACTATCTTTTAGGGCATGCTAGACCTAGGTTTTTCACCCCAAATGAGCAAAAACAACCCACTAAGTATAGAAAAACATCAAACGATACTTTTTTTGCAATTTAATGTTGACCCAGAACGCGAAAACACGTTTAATACACCTCGTCGCCCGGATAGCTCAGTCGGTAGAGCAGAGGATTGAAAATCCTCGTGTCGGTGGTT
>NZ_JBGONQ010000028.1:0-80461 GCF_041439145.1 Vibrio sp. 1F255
TCACTTACTACCGTTTTTGTTTTTAGTTCCCGCTAATCCGCGATGAACCTTTTTAAAACCAATACGTTCAATTATTTTTTTAAGCCAAGCATCTTTTTGAGTTATCGGTATTTCAGGCAACCTTCCAACATAAGACATGGCACCGAGATAAAGTAGAGAGCGTAGCTCTTTGACGCCACCACACTTATCAATGCCGATCATGAACACTTTGCCACCAGAACTATGTTGTTTAGGAGTGAGACCAACGAATGCAGAAGCTTGTCTACCGTTCTTGAACTGCTTTCCATCACCAAGGGTTGTATAAAGCATTGCAGCTGTAACTTCGCCAACTCCTTCGATTGCCATCAATCTCTGGCATGGCTCTATTTGGCGAGTTAACGCATTCTTTTCTTTTTCGAATGCTATGAGCTTCGATTTTAGCTGTTTGTACTGCTCCCACAGCATAGATAAAACAGACACTACATTAGCGGGTATTTCTGTCTCTCCATCTAAAACAGTTTGAACAGAAGCCTTCAAACCTTTTTCACCTTTTGGATTAGCAACACCGTATCCTAAAATTGTTCCTCTAATGTGCTGTCCTAAAGAAACAACACTGCGAGATAAGAAACGACGACTACTCTCTAAAGATTGCATAGATTGTTGTTCAAGCGATTTTGGGCGACTGCATTTGATACCTATTTGTATCGCGGCATTAGCAATGGCCAGAGCGTCGTTGTGATCAGTTTTATGACCTTCAAGGTATCCTTTTACTTTTTTGGGATTGATGATCCGTACTTCATGTCCAAATCTTTCAGCTAACTGTCCCCAATAATGACAACCACAACAACCTTCCATGGCGACAATAGAAGGTTTTGCCTTAGCAAGAAATTCCTTCATTTTTTGTCGGCTTAGCGGTTTGTTGGAAAGCAATTCACCATGAACACTGATATGGCAGGCTTGAAGCACATTTTTTGCTAGGTCGATAGCGATAACATTCTTAGTCAGCATATTGGAATCCTCGTTTAGGGTCTCACTTTGCTAAGTGTAGATTGGCAAAGGAGGGAGTGGATTCCATACATCAAGTTAGAAATGCTTATTTCGTTAAAGTGTCCTGACTCTGTTAGCCCTACTTTTGCTTATGCCAGTAATCGTGATGAAGCTCTTGATATCCGTACCTAGCTAGGTACTGATTTTACGTGCAGCTTATTGAGCTGCGAGGAGCGAAAAACGATGAAAATGAGTGTAATCGAGGTATTCAAGAGAGCTCGGCTTGTCAGAGAATCAACACTATGTGACCAAAATCAATGTGTTATCAATAGCAATGGCTCGGTCTTGTGGGCACGGTATATTGAAAATCCGAGCCGACTCGTTTTATCGATAGTTTTGAATGGCCTAATCTTTTTTTCTGTGTGATTATTTAGCTACTTACAAAGGTTTATGGCCGGTAGGGCGCGTCTAGAAAAATGAGCCCGCCTACTAATAAAATGTTAGAGGTTTTCTATGGATTTCGACTTCGACTCAATGGATCGAATAGAAAAGGATTTTTCAGGTCTATTCGTAACTCTCTCCATGACTCAGACAAAAATCAGAGAACTGCTTGCTGAGCACGCTGATGGGAAAGTGCTCAAAGGAGATGAGCTAGTCGGATGGCTAGGTGAAATCTATACGAAAATTGCTGTAGGCGGTTACCTTGTAGATGACAGCTTCGAGCATGATGTTGAGACAACTACTGGAATGGCCATCTCGGTTAAAACTCGCCGTGGTACAAATAGTGGATGGACTCGAACTAGCGCAATCCCAAAAATTGAAGGAGAGGAAGTCCCTACGCACTTGATGTTTGTGCATCTTAATGGGGATTATGTTGTTTCTGAAATGTGGCTATATCCGTGGCAAGATTTGATCGAGCAAGAGCGTTTTAGGAAGCACATAGTTCGTGGGAATTTCCGGTCTTACTATATGTCGGTAAATCCAACCAAGGATCAGAGGTACAAGGTCTATACCAGCAACCTCTAACAAGCGCATTTTTTCGGACTGGTTTTCCGCTGAGCTACAAGCCAGTTGCAAATGCAGACTTTATTCTAAGTATATGATTTGCTGAAGGAATGTTGAATTATGTTAATTGTAGATGTGCTTGAGAAAGTTCAGAAAAAGCAACTCTCAAATACACGATTTTATGATAAGGACTGGAAACCTGATCGTACATCCGAAGTTCCGGTTAGAACTCAAAGCTATGAAAACCACAAACGATTTGATTTGTATTGTGAAATATTCGAAGCAGTGGGAGATGGTTACTTACAAGGTGAAAAGGTGATTGTCGACGAGTCAACCCATTACGATGATCTACGATTGACTAAAGAAGGCAAAGAATATCTAAAACTAATGAATACTCCTATAAATAACATACTAAAGCCGTCACTCGCTGAAGTTGTTACGAAGAGTGTTCTTGGACGTCTTATAGCCGTATTACTAGTGCCGGTTATCATCTATTCTTTTAGTTATCTATTTCCGGACTTTAGTGAGTCGGCATGGAGTTGTTTAAATGCGACTCTTAGCTATATAAAAAACAACTGGCAGTCATAACTTGAACACAACAAAAACATCAAGGTGACTCATTACACTCGGCGGTTTTGTATGGCACCCGGTGCACTTGGTGAGTTTACCGTGGCGCACCTTATGTTCGGCGTTAGGCATTTCGAGGATTATTGTGGAATATTGGAAAGATTTAGCTTCTATTTTGGGTGGTTTAGGGCAATTAGCACTAGGTTCGATTGCTTTGCTAATTACTATGGCAACGTTTTTTACCAAAAGGCAAGATGTCTTCAAAACTGAGTTGTCAAAGGCACAGTTTGAAGAAATCGGAAACCTAAGGATGATGCTTCAGCAGGTTTGGGTTGATCTATATTATGTGTCTCAGTTTAAAGGGCAGCTAGATGTCATAGGATGGGGCATTGAAGATATGAAAACTAACATGCCAGAAGAGTACGCACAATACGAGAGGTATAAAGCTAATTCATTTTCAGTCTATTATAAACTTGCAATGCCTACCTATTACCTTTTTCCTAAATGGTTATGTGAAAAAAAAGTTACGACGCATCATCAAGCAATGCAAAAATTTGCTCCGTTCACGTTAACATCTACAGCTCGAAATAAAGACCTCATTGAGGAGTATGCTAATCAAACTATTGAGTTTATAAAGTTTCTTGATGAGGCACTTAGAAAAAATGCCTAACACACATAAGTCCCAAGCCTGTCATTAGGGAATATCTATCCTTGGCTGCGTGTTAGCAGCCAACATAATCGAACAACAAAGCTGAATACTTCACGCTGTCGATGGGGTCGTTAATCGTTAATTACGACTATAGTGGATAAGTTGATTTGGCCAAGCGGTACGAGGTTTTGCAATACCTCAGATTATCCGTCAAATGCTAATTTAGCACTTTCACTAACTCGAAATTGTCCAGAACCTTCATAAGCTGAATTTTCGCCCGTGGCATTTTCTAGTTCAAAAGTCCTCCTTTCCGACTCAGAACCGAACTCTATATGAGTTGTCGGGAGATTTTCATTTACCCTCCCGACATCAAACGGATACATAGCTGATCTTCCTAGCGACTTACAACGTAAGAGGTTAGCTAAAAGGGAGAAAACAATATGTCCACCGTCTATGTCAGCATCGGAAGCAACATTAACCGCGAACATCACATCACAGAATCTCTCAAAGCGTTGAATAGTCACTTTGCACCTCTGAACATTTCTAATTTCTACGATTGTGAGCCTGTTGGTTTTGAAGGGGACAACTTCCTAAACCTAGTCGCAGGGTTTGAATGTGACCTTTCTATCGCTGAACTGGCTAAGGTTCTGCATCAAATCGAATTAGAAAATGACCGCAAGCGAGAAACTAAAGAATATGCCTCGCGCACGATGGATATCGATATCCTTCTTTACGGTAACGAAGTAGGCATTATTGATGGAGTAGAGCTGCCTCGAGGTGAAATCACCGAGTACGCTTTTGTGCTTCGACCGTTAGTTGATGTTGCCGCGCAAGAACTTCATCCCACTCTAGATATCTCTTTTCAGCATCTCTGGAACAACTTCGATCAGCTGAGTCAGAAAACCGAACTTATACCGTTCGAGGTCAGCTTCACTTAGTCCCTGTAACTGCTTTAAACAGAACGCTTGAGCTTTATTGATCTTTTCTTCTAACAGGCACGTAACTCACTCTACCTTCTAAGGTTCGGAAACTGTTATGAATCACAATGCGATTATCACCATCACAAATCTCAGATTAAGAACCTTCATCGGCTTCAACGAAGAAGAAAAAACCAAGCAGCAAGACATCGTCATAAATGCGGAGATCCATTATCCCGCGAACAACCTTTGCCTCTCTGATGATGTGGAGAACGCACTTAACTACAAAAATATCTGCAAAAAAATTATTGAACATGTTGAATCTGGACGGTTTCTGCTTTTAGAAAAGTTAACCAGCGACGTACTCGGTATTTGTATCGACCATTCATGGGTTCGATACGCTCAGGTGAGAATTGACAAGCCTCATGCTCTACGTTTCGCCGATTCCGTCTCGCTCACCCTGAGCTATGAAGCAGAACTTGAAGATTAACTCATAAGGAGCGACTCAATGCTAACCACAGAAGCTGAAAAAGTAAGAGAAGCTTTGCTCGAAAAGGGGCTTGAAACCCCGATGACATCGAGCGAAATGAACCCCGACCAGAAGTACAACCGCATCAAAGGGCTTTTGACGGAAGTTGTCAGTACGCTCGGGCTGGATTTAACCGATGACAGTCTCGCTGAAACACCTCATCGCATTGCAAAGATGTACGTTCACGAGATATTTTCAGGGCTCGACTACAATAACTTCCCCAAAATTAGTGTTATCGACAACAAAATGTCAGTTGATGAAATGGTTAAGGTATCGGATATAGATTTAACTTCGACGTGCGAACATCACTTCATCACCATCGATGGTTTAGCACAAGTGGCTTATATCCCAGAATCCAAGATTCTTGGGCTATCTAAAATAAACCGTATTGTTCGATTCTTTGCTCAGCGTCCGCAGGTTCAAGAACGCCTTACACAGCAAATCCTGGTCGCGATACAGGCTCTGGTTGAAACAGAAAATGTGGCTGTGACGATTAAAGCAACTCACTACTGCGTTAAATCGAGAGGCGTTATGGACGCTAACTCTGAAACCACCACAACCGCGCTTGGTGGCAGTTTCAAAACTAACCCTCAAACTAGAGCTGAGTTTTTACGATGAGTGAAACGATTCTAATAACTGGAGTGGGGAAGCGTTTAGGATTCGCTCTGGCGCAGCAACTTATATCTGACGGATACAAAGTCGTTGGCACTTACCGAAGCGACTATCCCCAGCTGAAAATACTGCGCGACAGTGGAGCCGACTTACAACAGGTAGACTTTTATCAACAAAGCAGCCTAGAGGGCTTTCTTCATTACGTTGGTCAAGAATATAAGACACTTCGTGCCATCATACATAACGCTTCCGACTGGAAGCCTGAGAACAAGACAAACCCCAGTGAAAATGCATCACAAATCATGCACCAGATGATGACGATTCACGCCACCGTGCCTTATCTGGTTAATTTAATGCTCAAAGACCAACTAATGTCTGGCGATAAAACGTCGGACATCATCCACATCAGTGATTACGTTGCGGAAAAAGGCAGTAAAAAACACATCGCTTACGCGGCCAGTAAAGCCGCACTCAACAACTTGACGCTGTCGTTCTCAGCGATGCTGGCTCCCAAGGTGAAAGTCAATACTCTCTCTCCTGCCATGATCAAATTCAACGAACATGACGACGAGGCGTACAAAACTAAAGCTCTTAAAAAAGCACTGATTCCCGCAGAGGCAGGCTTTGAAGAAGTGATAGATGGCATTAAGTTTGTTTTGGCTAGTCACTATATGACAGGAAGGACTTTGCACCTTGATGGCGGCAGGCACTTGAAGTGAAGTTCATGTGTTGTGATCTTGAGGCAGGATAGTCAACTAATCTATTCGTCTTTCATATCGTCTAACTACATTTTTTTAAGTTGTCCCTCGACACTTTTTGGGTTTTAGACATTAGAACGTGTTTGCATGGGCGACTCACCAAACAACTGCTTGTAGCTTTGGCAAAAATATCCCAGATGAAAAAAACCAAAGTCAAAGGCGATTTCATTGATGCACCGTTGTTCGCTCGGATTTTGCAGAATGCGCCGTACCTGGTTGAGACGTACATTTTGTATAAATTGTTTTGGTGATATGTCACAACAGGACTCAAAGGTGTATTGCAGCGTACGGCGACTGACATAAACCGCATCGCACAGTTCAGACACGGTGACGGGTTTACGGTACTGCGAGTTATCTAGGTACTGCCTAATTCGACGCATTGTGTTCTCACGCTGTGAGGCATTGGTTTTTTGCATATTTTGATTAGACGATTGAGCGAACAATTCGACCAACATATCTTGAACAATGGATTGATGAGTTTGAAAAGACCAGCGAGATTGACTCGGGGAGAGTAGTAAGCTCAAGTAAGCTTTTATTTGTTGGGTGTAGTGTTGAGAGCAACCAAGAAAGTGGCTCTTGCTGTTTAATGATTCAATCTCTAGCTGTTGCTGAATCATTTCAACCAGTGAAGGGCTTATGACTAACCCATAAATAGAAAAGGTTTCTGGCGTAAGTAGCTCAAAATCCGCCCCAGCCTCACGGATCAAAATACTATCAGGATTACCTTGTGCGTAATTGATGTGTAAAGGTCTATCGTTAGCACTGATCCCTAACCAAATCCCTTCATTAATACGACATTGCTGCTTGAGTTTTCGGTTGCTGTCTTCTCGAAATAGGTGCACGTGAGAAAATTTTCGTTCACGGATCTGACCTAGAAAACTTCCTTGACTCAGTTGGTCATATTCTTGCTGCCAGTTAAAGAGGCTGGCTGCCTGCTGATTTGCATCAAATGTGTTGAATGTGCACAAATTAGGTGCATAACGCATCAATTCTTCATCCTTTCTCATCATTCCATGACCTACCCATGTGACCCATATTAGTACAGTGTGTCTTTAAGTTTATGTTTATTAATGCTTTTTTATGTTTGCCGATTCTTGATATTCATTCGGTTCAAAAATCGCTTAATTACTCATATATACAAAAGGTTATTGAGCAAGAACTGAACCAGTTTATGAAGAGGGAATTTATGACAGCAGCTTATCGCCGACAACAAGGGCACCTGGTTTTTAACTTTGAGTCGTTAGCAGATCTGATGGCAAAGGCTACGCCAGAGCGTTCAGGGGATGTTTTGGCTGGTGTATCTGCGACTTCTGCTGCAGAGCGTGTTGTAGCTCAGATGACACTGGCAGACTTGCCCCTAAAGACGTTTTTAAATGAAGCGGTGATCCCTTATGAAAGTGATGAAGTTACTCGTTTAATCATTGATAGCCATGATAGAGAGGCGTTTAAAGCGATTGATCACCTTACAGTGGGAGACTTTCGGAACTGGCTGCTAAGTGATGAAGCCGATAGTCTCACGCTTGCAAAGCTGCGTCCTGGTTTAACTCCAGAAATGGTGGCTGCAGTGAGTAAGATCATGCGTAATCAGGATTTGATCCAAGTCGCCAAAAAATGTCGGGTAGTGACTGCGTTTCGTAACACCATTGGCTTGCCTAGTCGTTTATCCACCCGTTTACAGCCCAATCATCCAACCGATTCTCTCAATGGCATTGCCGCCAGTATTTTTGATGGTTTGATGTATGGCAATGGTGATGCTGTGATCGGCATTAATCCCGCAACAGATAATGTACCACAGGCAATTAAGTTGATGAATCTGATGGAAGAGGTCATTCAACACTACCAGATCCCGACCCAATCTTGCGTATTAACCCATGTTACAAACACGATTGAAGCGATTGAGATGGGCGCTCCGGTGGATCTCGTCTTTCAATCTATTGGTGGCACTCAAGGTACGAACGACACCTTTGGTATTAACCTTTCGATCCTTAAAGAAGCAAACGAAGCGGCGCTTTCGCTGAACCGAGGCACCGTTGGAAGTAACGTCATGTACTTTGAGACAGGGCAAGGAACATCTCTCTCTGCCAATGCTTTTCATGGTGTGGACCAACAAACTTGTGAGACACGGGCTTATGCCGTAGCGCGTCATTTTAATCCATTGTTGGTTAATACCGTGGTCGGCTTTATCGGCCCTGAATATCTCTTTGATGGAAAACAGATTATTCGAGCAGGGCTTGAGGACCATTTTTGTGGCAAATTGCTTGGCCTGCCGATGGGGTGTGATATCTGCTATACCAACCATGCCTATGCCGATCAAAATGATATGGATAACTTACTGACATTGCTCGGTGTCGCTGAGTGCTCGTTCATTATGGGGATTCCGGGTTCCGATGACATCATGCTCAATTATCAAACAACCTCGTTTCATGATGCACTTTATGCACGCAAGGTGTTGGGTTTAAAACCTGCGCCGGAGTTTGAGGAGTGGCTAACTCAGATGCAGATTTTTGATGATGTAAAAGATGTGCGCCTAAATGAACGACTCTCCGGCTCATTTGCTGGCGCTCTAGCACAACTTAATGGAGGCCCCGCACATGGGTAAGGTGGTCTCTATGGCAAAACATTCTGCTTCTAAGTTGGTAACTCAAAACCCTTGGCACGAGCTTAAAGGTTTTACATCGGCACGTATTGCACTGGGTCGAAGTGGAAATAGCGTTCCAACTAAAGAGTTGCTTTCATTTCAACTCGACCATGCACAGGCGATGGATGCCGTTCATTGTGCTTTAGATGTGGATTCATTGGTTGAGCTCATCGCTCAATCAAACTCGGTCATTCAACACACTTCTCAGGCACCAATTAAGGCGCACAGCAAAGCGACAGACAGATTCATGTATTTGCAAAGGCCGGATCTTGGTCGTGAGCTTGATGACGTCTGTTGGAATCAGTTGCAAGCCGTTCTTCATTCAGAGTCTCCCCCGTTTGATCTCGCGATAGTAGTGGCTGATGGCTTGTCTTCAATTGCCATTCAAAATCATGCAAATCCAGTCATTGAGCATCTGCTTTCTTTATTAGGGGAAGACGAAGTGCCGTGGCATGTTGCTCCTATTACTGTTGTGAGGCAGGGCCGAGTGGCAATAGGAGATGATGTTTGCGAGTGCTTACAAGCCAAGATGGTGGTGGTTTTGATTGGTGAACGCCCGGGACTGACCTCTCCAGATAGCATGGGTATGTACCTGACTTGGCAGGCAAGAAGAGGAGCAAAAGACTCTGATAGGAACTGCATTTCTAATATTCGCCCACAGGGGTTGGCTTATGAAGATGCGTGTAAGCGAGCGGTATACCTATTGAAGGAAGCTCGTCGGCTAGAGCTTTCTGGGGTCAACCTTAAAGACCGTTCGAGTATCGAGGAAGAAGGTGGTGAGCAGTTAGAAGACAAGCACACAGGCAATTTTTTAATTGGATAAAAGACAAAAATAGAGGGATTTACAATGTCAGAACATCAGGAATATT
Organism: Vibrio sp. 1F255; assembly: GCF_041439145.1. NCBI lineage: Bacteria > Pseudomonadati > Pseudomonadota > Gammaproteobacteria > Vibrionales > Vibrionaceae > Vibrio > Vibrio sp. 1F255. The sequence goes on from NZ_JBGONQ010000028.1 coordinate 9,511, forward strand.
TGGCGCAAAGACAACTTAAAAGGGGCACTGCTGGGTGGATTTTGCTAGCAGGGTTAGGCGTTTCATACGTGATCTCTGGTGACTTTGCAGGCTGGAACTTTGGTATCGGTCAAGCTGGTTGGGGAGGCTTTCTTATTGCAGCAATTGCTATGGCGGTGATGTACTTCACCCTTGTCCTTTCTTTGGCGGAGATGTCTGCGGCTATTCCCGCTGCAGGAGGTGGCTATAGTTTTGCTCGACAAGCCATGGGACCAACGGGGGGATTTTTTACCGGCTTATCCGTCTTAATTGAGTATGCCCTTGCACCTGCCGCGATTGTCATTTTTATTGGCTCAGCGGTGAATGAACTAATGGGTATCGATGGTCCTCTTGTTTACGCGATCTTTTATGCCATCTTTATCGGTATTCATATGGCAGGGGTAGGAGAAGCTCTGAAAGTCATGATGGTCATCAGTGGGTTAGCCGTACTAGCAATTCTTATGACAGCAGGCGTATTGGTTAGTGAGTTTGATGCTAATAATCTGTTTGATATCGCTCCGGCAACCGCACAAGCCACAGAACTACTTCCTTTTGGTTGGTATGGTGTATGGGCGGCACTACCGTTTGCAATGTGGCTTTTTCTTGCGGTAGAAGGGGTTCCATTGGCTGCTGAAGAGGCGAAAAACCCGGCCAAGGATGTACCCAAAGGCATTATCGGCGCAATGTTATTCTTACTGGTCACCGCTACCTTAGTCGTTCTGCTGCTTGCGGGCGCTGTGGGTTCTGAAGCGATTGCGAATAGTGCCGTTCCTCTAGTCGATGCCTTGAAGTTGACCGGTAATCCAACCGTTGCAACGGCTGTTAATATACTAGGACTTGCAGGACTTATTGCTTCATTCTTCTCGATTATCTACGGTTATAGCCGCTTAGTGTTTGCATTGTCTCGTGCGGGTTACTTGCCTCAAAGCTTGTCGCTTACAAACAAAAACAAAGTGCCTGCTCGTGCTTTAGTGGTGCCGGGTGTGTTTGGTTTTGCTGTGTCATTGACCGGAGAAGGCGACCTGATCTTGGCGATGGCGGTAGTGGGGGCGACAGTGTCTTATGCATTAATGTCGCTTAGTCATATATTGTTGCGTATCAAGCAACCAGAGCTTCACCGTCCATACAAAACACCGGGTGGCATGCTGACTTCCGGCACTTCACTAGTGCTGTCGCTTATTGCAATGACGGGTGTTTATGCTTTTGACCCATCTGCATTCTTTATGACTATGGGACTCTTTGTGATTGGTGGTGCTTATTATGGCCTATATAGCCGTAATAAATTGGTCGCATCGACCGCTGAGGAAGAGTTTGAGATGCTGTCGGTTGCAGAGAAAGAGCTTGAGGCTACTAATTAGATCCAATTTCTAATGGTATTTAAGGCTCTAGTGCTTTGCTGGAGCCTTTATTACACTACTTGTAGTAACTTGCGTGTAAACCCCAATCGCGATCACCTCTAACGATAAATATTAATTTAGAAATAGTGCTGTTTTAGGATCATTTTCTTGGAACGTTTTTGTCCAGACACTTGTCATGATTTTTTATAACGAGTTAGATTCATAGCGACGAGCCCCGAAGTTCATTGATAGTGAAGTTTTCATCGCGCTAATCATGTCGATTGCCTTTCTCTAAAGATAAGTTGAAATGATGCAAAGGAAGAATTCGGCATAGATTATGAATGGGATTGATTCAGTAGACGGAATATATGATTCACTAGTAATTAGGATGAATTACTGTTCGCATGTGTATATGTAGCCTACTCCAGACTAACTTCCCTCACACCCCAACACTGCCACAAACGCATCCAAATACTTTTCTATAGTTAAATCCGCAGAAACGGGCGGTAGTTCTACAGTAATGCACGGTAGGTTTCTTTCCTGACACCATGTACCGAATGAGCCTGGGGTTTCGTAATCGACGTCTTCAACGAGCGGCAGGTTGAATTGCTTACCTAGCCAAGTGGTGAGTTCTGATCGATCGGGGTCATCGACCATGGCGAGTGGTTCGTGAAAAGAGATGACGAATTTAGGTTGGCGCTGTTCGATGAGGTTTATGAGCGATTGCACTTCAGGTTCAAGTTGTTCGGCTTGCCCGGTTTTCACTTTTACATCTCTGACTGGGGTGTGAGAACTCCAGCGATAGACGGTGCCGTTTTCTGTCCAGTTTTGAGTTGGAAAGGCGCGGTTCAGATCGACTTGGTTTGCGTTGGCACGTGTTCCTAATTGATTGCCATCTGGGTTCATAGACAGAATCACATCGTGTCGCAAGTTGGCGGCTGGCAAACTTCTTAGTGCACAAGACAAACCTGCGATAGAAGCGGTTTCGTCACCGTGCGTGCCTGCTAAGATTAGACCTCGAGATTCGCTTTCTACTTGCGCGGGGAAATAGAGCAAGGGTGCGCCCAATACTGACTTTCCATATGTTAGCGGCTTTATTGAAAATGCAGCTCTTTCTGTTCTTGGAATTAAACTCACCTTTATCTCCTGATTGATCAAGTACTATCAAGTATTAACGATTACACAAACTTACTTAAATAAACTAAAGCGTTAAAACTCGTCAACAGTCGCATTGTTAATTTTATTACTTGCTTCAAAGATAGGCTAGGAGAGCAAAAACATATGGATTTTAAGAAACATTCAACGGCTTTACTCATTTCATCTCTATTGACCCCTTTTATCTCAGTAACTGCCGTTGCTGACACATTGCCTGCGGGAACTTCTCTGGCGAAAGAACAACATTTAGTTCGTGCTAACGATGCAGAAGCGGCGACGCTTGACCCTGCGAAAGCAGAAGGCCTGCCAGAAATGCACATTCTACGTGACCTATTTGAAGGTTTAGTGATTCAAGATCGCGATGGCAATATCACCCCAGGTGTTGCACAGTCTTGGGAAACCGAAGACAACCAGACGTTTGTATTCCACCTACGTAAAGACGCGAAATGGTCGAATGGCGATCCGGTGACGGCCGATGATTTCGTGTATGCGATAAGACGCGCGGTCGATCCTAAAACGGCATCGCCGAATGTTTGGTATCTCAAGCTTACTCAAATCAACAACATTGCTGACGTAGCCGAAGGCAAAAAGCCCGTTGAAGAGTTAGGTATCTCTGCAGTCGATAAACACACGGTGAAATTCGAACTCGATAGTAAAGTGCCTTACTTTGTGGCGATGACAGGCCACACATCCATGATGCCAGTGCACAAAGCAACCCTAGAAAGTAGTGACAAGCCGTGGAGCGATCCTAAGCAATTTGTTGGTAATGGTGCATTCGTACTAGATGAGTGGGTGGTGAACGAGCGCATTGAGCTTAAGAAGAACCCGACGTACTGGGACAGTTCAGATACCCACTTAACCGAAGTAACTTATATTCCGTTTGAGAATCAGAATGCCTCGATTAACCGTTATGCGGTGGGCGAGGTCGATATTACTTCGGACGTGCCTACACACATGGCGCAGCAGCTTAAAAGCAAATATCAAGATGCGTTTACCACAGTGCCTCTGTTGTGTACTTACTACTACGCATTCAATACTACGCGACCACCTTTTGATGATGCGCGAGTACGTAAAGCTGTCTCTTATTCTATGATGCGTGACGTTATCACCAATGGTGTGACTCAGGTGGGCAACTTACCGGCTTATACCTTTGCTCATGAGTACACGGCTGGTTTTGATGCAACACAACCTGAATACAGCACGTGGACTCAGAAAGAACGCGATCAAAAGGCCAAAGAACTATTGCAAGAATCGGGCTACGATGCGTCTAACCCATTGGATTTCAAACTGCTTTACAATACCAGTGAATCGAACAAGTCGATTGCAGTGGCGATTGCATCAATGCTGAAAGGCAACTTAGGCGCACAAGTTGAACTAGAAAACCAAGAGTGGAAGTCTTACTTGGTATCGCGTCGCCAAGGTGATTTTGATGTGATGCGCGCCTCTTGGTGTGGTGACTACAATGAAGCATCAACCTTCTTGAGCCTGTTGCGTTCTGGCTCTTCAGGTAACTTTGCTCGCTACAACAATGAAAAGTACGACGCAGCAATGGATAGCGCACTAGCTGCAACCAGTGAACAAGATCGCCAAGGTTTCTATGATCAAGCAGAACAGTTGTTGGCAGAAGATATGCCGATCGCACCAATTTACTACTACATGCAGGCTCGTCTAGTACGACCAAGTGTTGGTGGGTTTGCCAAGAACAACGTAGAAGGACGAATCTATTCTAAGGACCTCTATATCAAAGAATAGATAGGCTAAACGCGAGTTCAGGCCTAACGCATAGAAATAAGAGATAGAAGAAAAGGGACGTTGATCATAAATATCTGATCAACGTCCCTTCGTCATTAATCTGTAACGGTAAGCGCAAAAAACTGAAACCTGATTGAAGTATTTTTCACTTTTATTTCAATCAGGTGAAGCCATGTTACCCCCTCTACGTGCCCTTGTTGCGTTCGAAGCTGTTGCCCGCCTCGGTTCTATTGGCGCTGCTGCGCGCGAGCTTTGTGTTACCCAAGCTGCGGTGAGTCAGCAGCTTAAAAGTTTAGAAACCTTTCTCGATACCACATTGTTTGAGCGAAGCTCCAAAGGCGTAAAGCTGACGTCAGCTGCCCAGCACTATCAACCGATTGTTGCGGGTTCATTAGCACACCTGAAATTACAGACTCAAATCCTCTTCGGGGAAAAAGAAACCGACGTGTTGAGCCTGCGCGTTAATCACACCTTTTGCCATAACTGGCTGCTGCCTCGCTTGCCATCTTTTTATCAAAAATACCCTTTTATCAGGCTCGATATTCAGCTGGTGGACTGGCCATCAACCAACCCTTGTCAGAATGTCGATATTGAACTGACCAATGGCAAGGTCGAAAGCGAAGACACTCATAGTGAGCGACTCTTTCAAGAGCATTGGCAGTTGGTGTGTAGCCCAGACTTTAAAAACCAATATCAAGACTCCTTGGTTGAGCATGATTTTTCTGCTCTGCCGACCGTGCAAGTAAAAGGTTACCGAGAGAACTGGCTGCAATGGTTGAGTCACAACCAATTCGAGATGACCCTACCGAAGGTGTTATTGGAGGTGAGTAATTCTTTGCACGCCTTAGAAGCGGTCAAACATGGCATTGGCGAGTTGTTGGTGCGTTCGCTTGCGGTGTCTGAGCTGTTAGAGAAAAACGATCTGGTTCTGGCGACAGAGTCCTCAATGCCTGCTGAATCTGCCCACTATTTGATTACTAAACACCGACGCAGTGCCAAGGTGAATTTCTTTTGTGATTGGCTTTATCACCAGATGGAAGACGGTGAACTGGAAGAAAGATTTTCTAATGGGTAGCCATAAAAAAAATGAAGGGCGCTCTTACTAACCTGTCACACAAACCCCTTAATTTAACCGCATACAAATAAGGACGAGGTCACCATGAGTGCTTTCTCAGAACCAATGAAAAACCGCTTAAAGGTACTGTTATTTACCGCACCGTTGTTGGTGCCACTGTTTACTTTTTGGCTCGTACCATTTGGTTATTCAATTTATATCAGCTTCACCGATTGGGATTACATCTCGCCAGATTATTCGTTCATCGGTTTAGAAAATTACGAGTACATGGTTGAGGACTATGAGTTCATTCAAGCAGTACTCAACACGTTTTGGTTCTCTGTCGGAGTGGTGATTCCAACCATCATTCTTGGGCTTGTGTTTGCGATGTTGTTGCACAAAAACTTCAAGGGCAGCCAGTTCTATCGTGCGGTGATCTTCTCTCCTTGGATCACGCCAACGGTCGCGGTGTCGATTGTGTGGTCTTGGGTGTTCGAGACGAAGTCAGGCTTGGCCAACCACTTATTAGAGTCGGCAGGGTTTAGCGCAATTCCATGGTTAGAGAACGGAAACACAGCCTTGATTGCGGTGATTATCGTGACGGTTTGGCAGGCGATTGGTTGGACAATGCTGTTTTACATCAGTGCGCTCAACAAGATTCCAGAGTCACTGTATGAGGCTTCTTTGATCGATGGTTGCAGCAGCTTAACGCGCTTTTTGAAGATAACGCTGCCGCTGATTTCCCCAACTACATTCTTCTTGGTGGTGGTCAACATTATTACGGCAATGCAGGCATTCGATCAGTTCCAGATATTAACGCAAGGCGGCCCAGGCGGAGAGACTCGTACCTTGTTGTACTTGTTCTACCAACAAGCGTTTGAGCGTTACGAAATGGGACCTGCGGCCGCAACATCGTTAGTGATATTCCTGATTACTGGATTGTTGGCACTTATTAATACCTACATCGGCAAGCGCTGGGTGTACTACTAGTCGATTTTTGAAAGGACAGAATTATGACCACGCAAGTATTGGATGCCAATCAAGTATTGAATCAGAGTGCAGCGAAAACCAAAGTCACAGCTCAAACGAAAGCGACCAAATCAGAGGTTGTGTCAAAGAAAAACTCAGTGGATCGCCGTTCGTTTATCGCACTGGCTAAGCACCTTTTCTTAGCGACCTGCGGAACCATTATGGTGTTTCCGTTTTTATGGATGCTGTCAGGTTCGCTGAAAACCAATGATGAGATTTTTGCTAGCCCGTTGAATTTGATTCCAGAGCAGTTTCGCTGGGAAACCTTTGTCGAAACCTTTCACAGCGCGCCGTTTGGCTTGTACATCTTCAACAGTTTTAGTGTGGCCTTGTTTACTACGCTGTTGGTGATTGTTAACTCGGCGATGTTTGCATACGCATTAACGCAGTTGAAGTTTCGCTCGAAAACCGTGCTCTATTTTATCGTGATGGGCTGTTACATGCTGCCGGGCGCAGTGACGTACATTCCGTCTTACATCACTTTGGCAAGGCTGGGTTTGTTGGATTCTCACATGGGATTGGTTGCGTCGAACGCGGCGTCGGTTTTCGGTGTGTTTTATCTACGCCAAGTGTTTATCAAGGTGCATCCGTCGCTGATTGAAGCGGCACGAATTGATGGTGCAGGTGAGCTCAAGATCTTATGGGCAATCATCTTACCGCAATGCCGAGCAGCAGTCGCAACATTGTTCCTCATCACTTTTATTACCAATTACAACAGCTACATGTGGCCAAGCTTGGTTATTACCACTCAGGAACTTAACCTGATTGCGACCGGGATTCGTCACTACTTTATTGCCGAAGGTAACTATGGATTGAACTGGTCGCAAATCATGGCGGCGAGCACCATTGCAGTATTGCCTTTGTTAATTCTATTCGTCATTTGTCAAAAGACGATTCTTTCAGGTATCGCCGATAACGGCGTAAAAGAGTAAACGGAAATGAAATTAAAAACTCTCGCACTAGTGTGTGCTGGCGCAGCAAGCGCGTCTATGTTCTCTAGCAGTGTTCTTGCCGCAACCGAAGTCAACTTTTGGTATTCCGGTGGTACTAAGCCACAGCAAATGATGACTAAGCTCATCGAAGAGTTCAACGCGAGCCAAGATGAGTATGTGGTGAAGCCAGCATTGCAAGGCAACTACACGGAAACCTACCAGAAGCTGCAAGCAGGTCTAGCGTCTAGAACGGCACCTGAACTTGTGCTACTAGATTCAGGTCGTGCGGAAGCGATGCATGGGCGTGGTTTAAGCCGTGACCTAACGCCGTTCATGGATGAAGAGTTTAACTTCTCTGATTTCATTGGCGCGTTTAAAGACCAAGTGACGGCAGACGACGGTACCATCATTGGCTTGCCTGCTTATGGCACAACTCAAGTGTTTTACTACAACAAGCAAGTGTTGGCAGACAACGGTTTTACTGAGCAAGACCTAAACACATGGCAAGGCGTGGCTAAGGTCGCGGAGAAAGTTACCCAACGTGATGACAAAGGCAACGTGACCTTTTACGGCTGGGAGCCAATGTGGGGCCAAGACAACATGATTGACGCGGCTTTCTCTAACGGCGCGAAGATCATCAGTGATGATGGCAAAACAGTGTTAATCGACTCGGCTGAATGGGTTGAGGTGTGGGACAGCTTCCGTAAGTGGATCCACGATGATCAAATCATGCGTATTCACTACGGCGGTCAAGGTTGGGAATACTGGTACAAAACCATTGATGACGTAATGAAAGACAACGCGTTGGGTTACACCGGTTCATCGGGCGACCAAGGTGATTTGGACTTCACTAAGCTTTCAGCAACCACACAGCCAGGTTGGGGTTCAAACCCTTCTGCGCCACAAGCGGGTGCGCTGGTTTACGTGATGCCAAAAGGCACCGACGAAGCAGCAGCAAAAGGTGCATTCGAGTTTGTTGAGTTCTACACCAATGCGAAGAACACGGCGGCATGGTCAATGTTCACGGGTTACATCCCAGTGCGTAACAGCGTTTCTGAAGTACCAGAATACCAAGCGTTCACTAAAGATAACCCGCAAGCTCTGATTCCTTTGAAGCAAGCGAACACGGCGACCAAAGACTTCCTAGACCCTACCAACGGTAAGATCATGGACGCTCTGAAAGTGGCAGCGGATCAGATTCAAATCCAAAACGTGCCAGCTGACCAAGCGCTAAAACAAGCGGCGAAGAAAGCACAACGCGCACTAGACCGAGCGAATCGTTCTTAATCAGTAAAGTTATTAGCTCTTATTTATTAAAAACAAAGAGTTATTAGCAATGAATAGTTGTTAACAGCGAATAGCTATTAATAGCGAACGATGAACTAACAAAGGCCCATCTATTCGGGTGGGCCTCTTTTTACCCAGTCCTTCAATTAGGACGAATTTGGTGAAGACAATGACCCAATTTCAAGGTGAACTGCCGTTTGGCAGAGTACGTATCCCCTTTGATGTACCAGCAGGTTCTCACTGCGTAACCATTACTGGTACGACGGTGAAAAAAGGATTCTTATACGCTGCGGCATACGATGCCAACCAAGCATTTCGTGGCAAGGTGTTGTTTGAAAAGGCGCACAAGTCACTCACTATCCAACCGGAAAACTCTGGCTTAGGCGCGATTGATGGTGTGACCCCGCCGGGCGAGTGGTTCTTAGAACTTTATAACCTTGAAGGTGAGTTTCGCACTGAGCGCGCGATGCAGTATCAAGTGGATGTGCTTTGCTCTGATGAGTTAGTGAATAACGATATTGAGCTAGAACTGAACCCAACGGTGACAAGTGAACACGATATCGAGTTCGATTACAGCCACATGCTGAGTTCTGATTCTCGCTGGTATCGTGGCGACTTACACGCTCACACTCAGCTTTCTGATGGTCACAATACCTTGGCTGCAGCTAAAGATATTGTTGAATCACAAGTGCTCGATTTCTTCTTCTTCACTGAGCACAACATTTGCCAGCCTAAGCTGCCCGTTTCAACACAGTGTTTGTTCTTACCAGCGTTAGAAGTCACAACCGATCTCGGACACTTTAATGTACATGGCCCAGTTAAGTCTTTAGACCTGAGAGACGTTGAACACAGCAGCCAAGCGACCATGGAAGCGGGATTGAGTTTAGCTAAAAGTGGACACAGTTCCCTTGGCATTAATCACCCGATGATGAAGCCGTGGCATTGGCATTACGATCAAGTGGATCTCAGCCAAGTGTCTACGTTTGAAGTGTGCTGCGACCCAACGTGGTCGACCTCGCCAAAAGCGACCGAAGAGGCGTTATTGGTTCTCAATGACATGTGGAATTGTGGCCAACGCATTACGGCGATTGGCGGCAGTGATTCACACCTTGAACCCCATGAACGCAATCCAAAATCGGATGAACCTTCTATCTACGGTGACCCATCAACTTTCGTTTACAGCCATGGTTTGAGCGGCGAAGGCATCTTGTCTGGTTTGCGTAATGGGCAAGTTTACCTAGAGCGACGTTGCGGCTTGAAGTTTGACATCAACTTAGGTGATTTGCTGCCGGGTAACGATTCTCAAGGGCAGGCGCTTAGTTATCGTATCGCAGTCACCGATTCAGAAAACCCTTACTACGCGGAATGCGTGGTGGATGGCGAGATTGTCGATCGAATCGGTTTGAGTGATGAGCTGCAAAGTATCCATATTGATGAAGGGTACCGTTGGTGCCGTGTCGATATTCGTCGTGGAGACCTTCCATTCTCAACAGGAGCGAACAGCACTCAATCTTCATCTATTAATAATGAATTTGAAGGCTGCATCAATGCCGTATTCGACGGCAAACAACCAGAATTTAACCAACCCCTAGTGCGTACTTGGGGAGAACTAATGGAGCGAATGAGCCGTGATGAAGTTTAAGGCGATGTTATTTGATAAAGACGGCACATTGTTAGAGTTCCACAAGATGTGGCTTAACGTTTCTCGTGGTGCTTGTGAGCGTGTGAAATCTTACAGTGACCAGCACCAAGGTAATCAAACTGTCACAGCTGCTGAGTTACTCTTGGCCATCGGTGTTGAAGGTGATGTGGTTGATAACTATGGGTTATTAGCTTCAAACCCAGTGGAAGATACCGCAATAGCGTGGTTCAAAATGCTGCAACCCAATGTCTCGCTCGCTGAGTTTACTAAGGTGACCAAAGCAGCGTTCAATGACGAAGTCGAAGAAAACCCAAGCTGGATTGAAGCCCTACCGGGTGTGACCGAAAAGCTCGGTCTGTTCAAGCAGCAAGGCATGATTTTAGGCATCGCGACCGCAGACACCAAAGACTCAACCATCTACACACTAGAGCAATCGGGTTTGAGCGAGATGTTTGATTATGTCGGTTACTCAGATGGTGATATCGAACCTAAACCAGCGCCAGCTCTGCTCAATGCCTTCTGTGAACAATGCGGTATTGAGCCTCATGAGGTGATCATGTTTGGTGACACGGTTTCGGATATGGAATTTGGCCGCAATGCAGGCGCAAGCAATGTCGGTGTTCTGACGGGGACTGCACAACACAGCGAGTTAGAGCCAGTGGCGGATCTGGTTATCGCATCGGTTGCCCATTTTGAGCTCAATCAACTGCAAGAACGTGGCTAAAACGTTTAACGACAGATTCCAAAGATAGTATTTAACGAATTGATTTAAGGACAGGTTATGGCTGAAGTCACACTGAGAGGGGTAGAGAAAACCTACCCAAATGGTTTTAAGGCTGTGCACGGTGTCGATCTTAATATTCGCGAAGGCGAGTTTATGGTGTTTGTAGGGCCGTCTGGCTGCGCAAAATCTACGACACTTCGCATGATCGCAGGCCTTGAAGATATCTCAGAAGGCGATGTCTACATTGGCGATAAGCGTGTAAACGAATTGCCACCTAAAGATCGTGGTATCTCGATGGTGTTTCAGAACTACGCGCTTTATCCGCACATGTCGGTGTACGAAAACATGGCTTTTGGCCTGAAGCAACAGAAGCTGCCAAAGCATGAAATCAATGAGCGAATTGAAGATGCAGCCAAGACTCTCGATATCGAACACCTGCTAAATAATAAGCCGGGTGAAATGTCGGGTGGTCAAAGGCAGCGTGTGGCGCTTGGCCGTGCGATGGTGCGTAAGCCAGATGTGTTTTTGTTTGACGAGCCCTTGTCTAACTTGGATGCCAAGCTGCGTGTTTCGACTCGTGTCAGCATTGCACAGCTGCACAATAACCTGAAGCAAGAAGGGCAGAACGCCACCATGATCTATGTGACACACGATCAGGTGGAAGCCATGACCCTTGGCGATCGCATCTGTGTGTTGAATCAAGGTGAGATTATGCAAGTCGATACGCCAATGAACCTTTATCAGTACCCAGCAAACAAGTTTGTCGCAGGCTTTATTGGTTCGCCAGCGATGAATCTTCTCAAGGTGAGATTGGATGAGATTGATGGCGTGATGAACGTGGTCTCTGAAAGTGGGACTCGTTGGACACTGCCACAAGACAAGCAGATTATCGCTCGTGAAAAGATGGGTGAGTGGGTATGGTTTGGTGTTCGTCCAGAGCACATTCAACTGGCTAATCACGATGCGCCGCTGGCGGAAGTGAATACTCAAACGCACAGGCTTGATGTGGTTGAGTCGATGGGTAATGAGCTGTATCTCTACTTTAAACTCGGTGCAGATAAGCTGGTGGCTCGCGTGCCTTTTGATGCGGATCGCACGGCAAACAGTGGTGAAGAAACGGTGCTGCATTTCAACACCAGCCAATGTCACCTGTTCGATTTAGAAACCGAAGAGACGCTCGACCCTAAGAGCTGATCTTGCCTCACCAATTAGGTGAGAGCTGAATAAAGAAATCCCCATTCTTTGACTAGACGAATGGGGATTTTAGTTACTAGGGGGTAGTTACTTTATCAATAGTGAGCAATCACTAATCCATTGATTTGTTTTAGATAGTCACCATGTCTGCGGCTTTCTTCATCGCTTCTTTGGTTGAACACTCAATCACATTTGCATTGGCAAAGCGGTGAGCGTCTTTTACTTGAATATCGTGAGCCAAGATAACCAGTTTCGCATTTGCTACATCTAGGTCGGTGATGCGGTTTTGAATACCGTTTTGACCTTGTGTTTCTACCTTAATCTTAAGGCCTGCGGCTAAGCCTGCTTTCTCTAGTGCTTTCGCCGCCATGAAGGTGTGTGCAACACCAGAAGGGCAACATGTTACTGCGACGATGTCGTACTCGCCTTCGCCTGCTACAGGCGCCGCTTGAGCTTGTGCTGGCGCTTCAACCATGTCTTCTTCGGTTTCTACCGCTACAGGTTTCCAGAAGCCTACGATAACGGCTGTGGTTAGCGAGCCAAGCGCAATACCGACGACGTACATTGGAATGTTGCTTGATACTGGCGCAGTGATTAGGCCGCCCCACGGTGCGTGCAGTAGAACGTCTGTCATGAAGCCGAATACACAGCCCACGATACCACCGGCAACGATTGAAGGAAGTACGCGCATTGGGTCGTTCGCTGCAAATGGGATCGCACCCTCAGAGATACCGATTGAGCCCATGATTGCAGCCGCTTTACCTGCTTCTTGCTCTTGTTTAGAGAACTTGTTTTTGAATAGGAACGTTGCTAGAGCCATACCTAGAGGTGGTGTACAAATCGCGATGCCTACGCCACCCATTAGCCAAGGTTGCGTATCTACTTGAGTTTGAGCGAATAGGGTCGCTACTTTGTTTATAGGGCCGCCCATATCAAACGCCGTCATACCGCCAAGGATTGTACCCAGAACCATCTTAGATGCGCCAGCCATTGAAGCTAGGAACTCGTTCATAGAAGACATGAACAGTTTGATTGGTTCACCGATGCCCCACAATACGATACCTGCAGAGATTAACGTGCCTAGAAGCGGGTAGATGAAGTAAGCACCTAGCGCTGTCATGTTCGCAGAAAGCGGGATCTTCTTAAGCTGGAACACCACGCCACCGGCGATAAAGCCCGCCACGATACAGCCAAGGAAGCCGCCGCCCATGTCAGCCATGATGCCAGAAGAGATCATCGCTGGCGCTAGTGCTGGTTTGTCTGCAATTGAGTAACCAATAAAGCCGCCAAGAATGATTGGGAAAAGAACAAGGCCCTTGATACCGATATTAGAGATGTCTGCCAGCAGGCCGTCGGCCGGAACCGCACCTTTGCCTGATGCCATGACCGCTAAAGCCAGCAGAACACCACCGGCTACGATAAAAGGCAGCATGTGTGAGGTTCCGAAAAGCAGGTGACCTTTCATGGTACTAAGGATTTTTTTATAGTCGCTACTACTATTCTTATTATTAGAATTGCTACTGGTATTCGTAGCTTGATTTGCTAGGGTGCTCATAATTTTCTACGCCTTATGAATTAATTAAAATATTAAGGATTTGATGTTCATCTTTTGCGTTATGGATATTTTGAATAAATTCATCACTGAACTTTCCAAATAGTTCTTGTAGTACATAAATATGATGGTCAGCACCGTTGTCGGGTGAGGCAATCATAAAAAATACGGTTGGATTGATGTCGTCTTCATCGCCATAATCAATACCTTTACGCTTAACACCGACAGCGATTGCTGGCTCAGTTACCGCCTTGCTTTTTGAGTGTGGGTAAGCGATGCCGTCCATTGAGGTAATGCTTTGAGATTCACGAATTTCAATGTCTGCCAAGAAGGCTTCTTTATTACTGATTCGGTTGTTTTCAAATAACATGCTTGCCAATTCTTCAAACAGTTCTTTTTTATTATTCGCTTGAAGGTTGTTATTAATTAAGTTGACGTTAGTTAGCTGTGTGACCATTTATTAACTCATTCACTATTGAAGTTCTTGAATTAAAATTAATGGATTAACGGCATTCGCGAAATAGCAAATAAAGGCCCTTCACTGTACATTTGTACCAAGCAAAATTAAGTGTGATTTGCATCATTCATCCAGTGTGAGATGGGTCATATTTGATGGTGTTTTTGATTATGTTTTTGACACGCCGAGCGGCCTCATCAGCAACAAAAATGCCCCGCATGAGCAGGGCAGTAAGACTTTGTACTGAGTTCTAAGGGAGCTAGCTGTAAGCACGCGCTACTCGGCCAACGCAGTCCAGTTTGTAGCTCTCAGCATAAGCAGGAATGAATACCGATTGGCCTTTCTCTATCACGCAGGTTTCGCCGCACTGGTGAGTAAGCACCATAGATTCGTCGAGAGGTAGTAGGATCTCGGCACCTTCGGTAGTGATCCGTCGCTGATGTGAGTTTTGCACGATAGAGAACTTAAAATCCTCGACTGGAATTTGGTATTCCATCACATCACCTTGCTCTATCGGGCTGAGCAGTAACCTATCCGCAGGCTTTTCATTGAATTGAGTACAAGAGACTAATTCATTGATATCCATGTACTTAGGCGTCAACCCTGCGCGGAGTACGTTGTCTGAATTCGCCATCACTTCTAAGCCCGTACCTTTGATGTAAGCGTGGGGTGTCTCGGCATCCAGATACATGGCTTGCCCCGGCTTTAAGGTGATCACGTTCAACAGTAGCGGAGCAAACAGGCCTACATCACCCGGATATTGTTGTTCTAGCTCTGAAATCAACTGGAACACAGGGGCATCAGAAAGCTTCGCCTTCATCAACAACATGGTCAGCGCCATGCCTTTTTGTTCACCTTGCAAAGACAATAAGCTCGCGAAGAAGCTGGCTAATCCATTAGGCGTTTGATCGCCCGCGAGATCGTTGACCATCGAATGAAGCTCTGGAATGTCGAGATAATGGAAGTGCTCTAGGATCTCGCTGATCGACCTAAAGCCATTCATCGCGGTGTAGTCGGTTAGGGCATAAACCAGTTCTGGCTTGTGATTGGGATCCTTGTAGTTGCGGTTCCCCGCTGTCATCGGAATGCCTTGCTGCTCTTCTAGTGCATAGCCAGATTCGGCTTGTTGCTTGTTTGGGTGAACTTGAACAGACAGCGCTTTCTCAGCCGCTAACACCTTGAATAGGTAAGGCAGTTCGCCAAAACGACTCGCTACTTTCTCGCTTAAAAACAGGTTTAGGTTCTTAGAAATCAAGCTCGATAATGTGGTCTGCTGTCCGTTATCAGTCACCATTGAGCAACCATTCGGGTGAGCACCCATCCAGATCTCCGCTTGCGGCTCACCAGACTGGTTATCAATACCAAACAACTGGTTGAACGAAGAAGGGCTACCCCATGCGTAGTTTTGAATCACGTTGGTCATAGGGTAGAAAAAGCGTTGTACGAACGAGTCGTTCGCTAAAGAAAAATCAGACATCGAGATCACCATGAAGGGAAACATGGCTTGAGCTCTACTCGATTTACTAAAATACGAGAGTAGAGGGACTCAAGCCATTGGAGTTGAAATGGCTTAAGCCGCTGCTGTTGCTAGCTTGGCTTTGCGTAGATTTTTAAGCGCGATACAAGTAACCGCAGTCACACCTGCACCTGATGCCATGCACAGCAGTGCCAGCATTGGGTAGTTCATTGCGCCGAGCAGAGCCACAACAGGGCCACCGTGAGCAACGCTGTTGGTGATACCAAATGAGAACGCCATAACAGCTGCAGTCATTGAGCCAAGCACGTTGGCAGGGATAACCGACATTGGATCTTGCGCTGCGAAAGGAATCGCACCCTCAGAGATACCTACTAAGCCCATCGCACCTGCTGCTTTGCCTGCTTCAATTTCAGAAGATTCAAACAGGTCGAACTTGCGGCCCAATCTGGTTGCGATAGCCATGCCTAATGGAGCGACAGGGATTGCGCACGCCATCGCACCCATGAATTGAGTTTGACCGCTGGCAATCATGCCGACCGAGAAAAGGAACGCTACTTTGTTGAACGGACCGCCCATATCGAAACCGGCCATGCCACCAAGGACGATGCCAAGCAGAACCACGTTGCCTGTGCTCATGCTCGTTAGTAGTGCAGTAAGAGCATCCATCAGCCCAGCGATAGGTGCGCCGATAACAAAAATGAACAGACCTGCGATGAACAAAGAGCCAGTGATCGGAGCGATCATGATAGGCACAAGCGGTTGAACGAATTTGTGGTAGTTAAACGAAGTAATCCATTTAACGAAGTAACCCACTAATAAACCCGCGATGATTGCGCCAATGAAGCCAGTACCTGCGTCAGCGCCATAGAAAGAACCGTTGTTGGCAATCCAGCCGCCAATTAAGCCAGGGGTTAGGGCAGGGCGGTCAGCAATCGCATAAGCAATGTAGCCAGCCAAGATTGGGATCATCAATGTGAAGGCAACCACGCCCACTTCTAGGATTTGGTTCCACATGCTGCCAGCAGGAATCGCCATGCCAGATTCACTTGGCTCGCCGCCAATCGCCAGTGCAAGGGCTATCAATAGGCCACCAGTCACGACGAATGGGATCATGTGAGATACGCCATTCATCAAGTAACGGTAAAGGTCTGAACGTGCTTGTGAGGCTTTTTCTACAACAGATTGGTTGGTCGGCGTTTGTTCAGCTTGGTAACTAGGTGCGTTGAGCGCTTGCTTAATCAAGCCTTGTGCGTCTTTGATTGGTGCTTTTACGTTGGTGCTGATGACGCGTTTTCCGGCAAAGCGAGCCATGTCGACCTGTTTATCACAAGCCACGACAATCGCGTCGGCGCGTTCGATCTCTTCTCGAGTTGGGCTGTTCTTAACGCCAATAGAACCGTTGGTTTCGACCTTGATGTCGTAGCCAAGAGCCGCCGCGCCTTTTTCTAGTGCTTCGGCTGCTAAATATGTGTGTGCGACGCCAGCTGGGCAGCCTGTCACACCAATGATGAAGCCTTGCTTCTCAACATTGGTTTCTGTCTCAGCAGGTTCAGGTTTGGTAAGCAGTAGCTCTAATGCCGCTTGTTCAGATTGAGCATTCATGAAGTTTTCAATGAAACCTTCTTCAATCAATTTTGAAGAAAGCTCTGCCAGTACTTCGATGTGGTGATTATCGCCGCCATCAGGAGAGGCAATCATGAAGAACAGTTTTGATGGCTGGCCGTCATCGGCGCCGTACTCGATACCCTGTTGATGGACACCGATAACAACCGCGGGTTTGATGACCGCAGCGCTTTTCGCGTGTGGCAGAGCAATACCTTCTTCAAATCCGGTATTACCTTGTTCTTCACGAGCTTTAATGTCGGTAAGGAACTGTGCTTTGTCTGAAATTCGACCTTGTGCGTACAGCACCTCGATCAGCTCTTTAAATACGTCTTCTTTTGAATTAGCGCTAAGCGAAAGCTTAATCAAATTTTGGTTGATCAATGTCGTGATCATAATGAACCCCTACTCTGTTTTTATTTTGTTAGGGGTATTCTGGAATCTACGGCTTGCCTTCTGTAGTGAAGAAAAAATGCATTTACTGGATGATTGTTGCCTTATAAATGGAGTGTGATTTTGATCGGTTAGGAGTGCCTGTTTGGGGGAGTGTTGACAGCTTTTATGAGGTTATAACGCTTTTATTGATAAGGGCTTAGATTGATTTTTCTATCATGATAACAGTGTTCTAAATCTGGCCTTAGACTGGAGATTTATTTCCACTACTGGATTTTTGTAACCTAGATCTCAAATTGTGATTTTGCTCAATAGCGCTATGTTTCACTAAGGAGTATATCTATTCCCGTAGCCTTATTGCTGCTTATAAGAGTTCGAAACAATGATATTTCATGACCTAATCTCGTCGGTATTAAACGAGCGAGAACCGTTTCATAACATCTGGTTTGCGGGAGATTTTCACACGCCTTCAGCATTCAGTTATCAGGTGAACTTTCCGCGTTTAGAGCTGGTGCTCGACGGTGAGTATATTAATGAAATGGAGAGTCATGATCGCAAGATCACCAATGTTGTTGCGAAAGCAGGGGATGCGATTTTCATCCCGCCTAACTGTTGGAACAAGCCGAACTGGGATACTGATTGTTCGGTACTGAGTATGTTGTTTGGGCGTCGTCAGCTTGGTTTAAGCTTGGTGAGCAAGCGCAAAGGGGAAGAGAGCTTCTACGATATCCAAAAGCATAGTATTCAGACTCGCTCTGGCTTTGCCATTGACAATATTCTTGAGGCGCTCAGCTCATTAGCGCGCGAGAGCAACAAGCAGCCGATGGATGAGTTATTGCTGCAAGCGTTGCTTCAATACAGCAAGACGATGTTGGATGCGCCTGTCGAGAAGTCTCACAGCCGCGTGCAGGATGTGTATCAAGGGATTTGTATCTACATTCAAGAGAATTTCCACCGTCAAATCACCCGAGACAGCATTGCCTCACGCTTTAGTATTTCATCCAACCATTTGTCGCGAATGTTCCGTCAGCAAGGCCACATGACGCTAGCAGAGTACATTACCCGCGTGCGGGTCGATCGCGCTAAGTTTATGCTTAAGAAGTACAACTTCAAACTCAATGAAGTGGCACTACGTTGTGGCTTTAAAGATGTGAACTACTTCTGCCGCGTGTTTAAGAATCGCACCGGTAGAACGCCGACCGAATATCGTGGCTCTATCTAATATCCCTTCAAATGACCTTTTCTGACCAGAGCTTATACGACCGAAATTTGTATGACTAGATCACCACAGTGGACTCTGTGGTGTGGTGATCAATTTGCTTTGTGTTCTCCTCTTCCGTTTATTTCTACACCTTATTTCGAAACCTATCTTTAGGCACGTTCTCTATTTATCCCGTTTCACTAAATAACCCCAATTAATAATATTAAGGGTTCGATTTACGAGTTGCTTATTATTTTTCGTTGCCTATTTATTGAATTAAACGTGTGAGAGTTGATTTATTAATGCGATGCATTTAATGAATGCTAAGTAAATTAAAAACCACTTATCGAGACGATAAAATCTTGTTATTGTTGTCCAGTTTACTGATTGAAATGTTTTTAAGTTATTGATTTTAAATGTTTACTTTTCGTCGGCTTGTTCTTTGTTTACTAACGTGTAATTCATGCCTCGAAATCAAATATTCAGGTTTATACGCCCCATCACAACCTTGACTTATAATACTACAAATTAAAAATTCAATATATAATATGCTCTTCAGATATTCATCATAAAGAAGACTTATACATGGAACTCAATACTCTGATCGTAGGAATTTATTTCCTTTTCCTTATCGCAATAGGTTGGATGTTTAGAACGTTCACCAGTACAACCAGTGATTATTTCCGCGGGGGCGGTAACATGCTTTGGTGGATGGTTGGCGCAACTGCGTTTATGACTCAGTTCAGTGCTTGGACCTTCACTGGCGCAGCGGGTAAAGCGTATGCCGATGGTATGGCTGTCGCGGTTATCTTCCTAGCGAACGCATTTGGTTACCTGATGAACTACCTGTACTTCGCTCCGAAATTCCGTCAACTACGCGTGGTAACGCCAATTGACGCGATTCGTATGCGTTTTGGTAGCTTCAACGAGCAAGTGTTTACTTGGTCTGGCATGCCGAACAGTATTGTTTCTGCGGGTATCTGGCTTAACGGCTTGGCGATTATCGCATCGGGTATCTTTGGCTTCGATATGACAACCACCATCGTTCTAACTGGTCTTGTTGTACTAGTGATGTCGGTAACGGGCGGTTCATGGGCGGTTATTGCGTCTGACTTCATGCAGATGGTTATCATCATGGCAGTAACCGTGACGTGTGCAGCCGTGGCTATCGTGCAAGGTGGCGGCGTTACTGAAATCATCAACGATTTCCCTGTAGCAGAAGGCGCATCATTTGTTTCTGGTAACAACCTGAACTATGTAAGCATCTTCGGAATCTGGGCATTCTTCATCTTCTTCAAGCAGTTCAGTATCACCAACAATATGTTGAACTCTTACCGTTACCTAGCGGCAAAAGACTCTAAGAACGCGAAGAAAGCGGCGCTGTTGGCGTGTATTCTGATGACAATTGGTCCAATCATTTGGTTCATGCCACCTTGGTTTGTAGCAGGACAAGGCGTTGACCTTGCAGCACATTACCCAGACGCAGGTTCTAAAGCAGGCGACTTTGCTTACCTTTACTTCGTAGAGCAATACATGCCAGCGGGTATGGTGGGGCTTCTAATCGCAGCGATGTTTGCGGCAACTATGTCTTCTATGGACTCAGGCTTAAACCGTAACTCTGGAATCTTTGTAATCAACTTCTATCAACCGATTCTTCGTCCAAACGCGACAGAGAAAGAGCTGATGATTGTGTCTAAGTTGATGTCTTCGGTTTTCGGTGTCGCTATCATCCTTATCGCACTGTTTATTAACTCACTGAAAGGCTTGAGTCTGTTCGACACCATGATGTACGTGGGTGCATTAATCGGTTTCCCAATGACGATTCCAGCATTCTGTGGCTTCTTCATTAAGAAGACTCCGGACTGGGCAGGTTGGGGCACGTTAGTGGTTGGCGCGATTGTGTCTTACATCGTAGGCTTCGTGATTACCGCTGAAATGCTACAAAATTGGTTCAACCTAGAGCCGCTAACAGGCCGTGAATGGTCTGATTTGAAAGTAGCGGTAGGCCTGATTGCTCATTTAACGTTTACAGGCGGCTTCTTTATTCTTTCGACTTTGTTCTATAAACCATTAGAAGCGTCTCGTCAGAAAGATGTTGATACCTTCTTCACTAACCTATCGACGCCTTTGGTCTCTGAATCAACCGCGCAGAAGAAACTGGATAACAAACAACGTCACATGCTAGGTTCATTGATCGCAGTGTCTGGTGTAGCTGTGATGGCGATGTTTGCTCTACCAAATCCATTCTGGGGAAGAATGATGTTTGTACTGTGTGGTGGTATCGTGTTTATCGTTGGTCTACTGTTAGTGAAAGCTGTAGACGACTCGGTTGAGGATGCGAAACAAGCGAAAAAAACAGCTTAAGTAACTAAACCTACAAGATAAGCCATTTAGAATAGAACGGCTGAGCGTTATTGCTCAGCCGTTTTTTATTGTGTGAGCAATTGGGATTATAACCAATGGAGTGAGTAACTTAGCTGATTAAGAAATTGAACTTAAAAGGGTGAGATGAATTAAATCAGACGTGAAGATATATACATCAGAAGAGCTTGTAGGTCGACACTGCTTCGAGTCTTTTGCAGACGTTCATTGACCTGATCGTGAAGCAGGTTTCGAGTTAGGTTGGTCGCCGCGACAATGTGCTCACGCTGTGGCTTGGTTGGCAGAACAAGAGCAATGGCCACATGCACTTCGCCGATACGTGATGCCCAGTCAATTGGGTCGTCACTGACGATAACCGCAATCGAGAGATCTTGAGTCGATTCAAACATTACATGCGGCAGTGCAATACCCGGTGACACGCAGGTTGAAGAGCGTTCCTCCCGCTTAATAAATGCCAGAATCAATTCATCTGGGTCTTCTGGGTAAACAAGGTGAGCGAGCCCTTTCAAGCACTCAAATTTGCTCAGTTGGGTTTGCGCCTTAGCGTGGTGCCATTTGATATCACAAGGTGGGCATATTTGTGGCATTCGCTGAATTAGATCGCTAGAGAACTCATGGCTCACCTGTGAGCCAACCATGTCGTAATGCTCTGCAATTATGTCTTTGAGAACGAAACAGGCAAGCTCCGCATCAATACCGACCGCGGTTATCTGGCACAAATCACCACGAAGTAGACCTACTTGTAGCATCGCGACGGATTTGGAGAGATCAGCGGTTCGATTTTGAGTGATGTTGATAATGCGGATGTTGCTTTTGAACTTCTTCGCTAAGCGAGTCAGCGGCTGTGCGACATGTGAGTTCGCGGCAGGATCGTTAACGAAGAAGGTGATCTGGTATTCGTTCATCAAAAGCTTAAGTTCGACAATGCTTAATAAAAACTTTATCGACACTCAACAACACCTCTTCCATTGGAACAAATACGGTTTTAGCTGGGTCAAATCGGCTTAGTTGTTCGATGTCGATATCAGATACGATCAACACTTTGTCTGCGAGGGTAATATCTTGGGCGGTCAGTAAGTTTTCAATACCCATAGCGCCTTGCGTCTCAACCTTGATTGAAACGTTGAACTTAGGGGCTGTTTTATTTAGAGCATCAGCTGCCATATAAGTATGCGCAATGCCTGTAGGGCACGCAGTTACCGCTACAATTCTCATTATTATTCTCGGCTTAATCTCGTCCCTGTTACGTTACATAAGCTACCTTTCAGAAGCTACCTTTCAGAAGCTACCTTTCACAAGCTACCTTGCAAAAGCTATCTTGTATGGGAACTTCAGTATAGAAAGCTCGCATAGAGGAGGGACGATATGTTTATGGGTTCTGGGGATTTTATGGATTGCCGTTTTTTATTCCAAGGTGAAAGTCACACTCTGAGCTCTTGGTTACAATAATCCAGTTAATGCACCTTTCGTCCTATATATTGAGTGCCTTCACACCGTTAATCTTTTCATCTTATTAACCTTATTCCTAGGTTAACAGACACTAATTACTTCAGTCTGAATGCAGGCGAGGCAGAGCAACATATGGATATCACCAATATTATCGAGCCCGAGATTATCTGCTTGGAACTACAAGCAGACTCAAAACAGGCGGTATTTGAAGAGCTTGTTGAACTGCTCGACCGTGCCGGTAAGCTCTCCAATAAACGTGAATTCCTTGATGATATCTGGAAACGTGAAGCCATCGGTAATACAGGCTTTGACGATGGCATTGCGATTCCACACGCGAAAAGCACTGTCGTAGCTAAACCTGCTGTCGCAGTAGGCATTAGCCGAACGGGCATTGATTATGGTGCTGATGGCGGTGAACTCTCCGATGTGTTCTTTATGCTCGCTTCACCAGACAACAACGACGACCATCATATCGAGGTACTGGCTCAGATCTCGACCAAACTGATCGAAGATGGCTTTGTTACAAAATTAAAGGCAGTCGAGTCGGTCGAAGAGGCTCAAGAGCTGTTTCTCGAAGCCAATTCAGATTCCTTCGACAGCTACGCTTCTAGCCATCATGAAGTGTATGTCGAGCCGCTCAGTCCTTGGGCACAATCTCTCAATAGACTCAAAGAACACTTATTATACGGCACCTCACACATGATTCCTTTCGTGGTTGCAGGTGGTGTGCTTTTGTCTTTGTCGGTGATGATGTCGGGTCATGGTGCAGTACCTGAAAGCGGTGTGTTAGCAGATATCGCACAGATGGGCATCGCGGGGTTAACCCTGTTTACAGCGGTGCTCGGTGGTTACATCGCGTATTCAATGGCCGACAAACCGGGTTTAGCGCCCGGTATGATTGGTTCTTGGGTTGCGGTCAATCAATACAATACCGGCTTTCTCGGTGCAATTGTGGTCGGTTTCTTCGCTGGTTTTGTGGTGAATCTACTTAAGAAGATCAAACTGCCAGACAGCATGATCTCGCTGAGCTCTATCTTCATCTATCCATTAGTCGGCACCTTCGTGACCTGTGGGGCGGTGATGTGGGTGATTGGCTCTCCGATAGCTCAAGTAATGCTTGAGATGAACCAAATGCTCACGGGCATGGCAGGCTCCGGAAAAATGGTATTGGGCAGTATTTTAGGTGCAATGACGGCCTTTGATATGGGCGGCCCGATCAATAAAGTAGCAACGCTGTTTGCCCAAACTCAGGTGAATACTCAACCATGGTTGATGGGCGGTGTCGGGATAGCGATTTGTACGCCACCGCTAGGTATGGCATTGGCGACTTTCTTATCGCCAAAGAAATTCAAAAGAGACGAACGTGAAGCAGGTAAAGCGGCGGGTATCATGGGTATGATTGGCATCAGTGAAGGCGCGATTCCTTTTGCTGCCGCCGATCCTGCGCGCGTTCTGCCTGCGGTTGTTGCTGGTGGCATTGTCGGTAACGTGGTTGGCTTTATGTTCCATGTAGTGAACCATGCACCATGGGGTGGATGGATAGTGTTGCCAGTGGTTGATGGCAAGATTGGCTATATCGTTGGCACACTAGCGGGGGCTCTAACGACAGCCCTGATCGTGATTCTTCTGAAGAAGAACGTGGTCGAAGGTGAAGTGAATTCTAATCAGTTGACCGGTGGTTCGGTAACGGAAGAAGGGCAAGCAGATGTATTGGCGATCACTTCTTGTCCATCTGGTGTTGCCCACACTTTCTTAGCGGCGAAGTCTTTAGAAAAGGCGGCGCATCATCTTGGGGTTCGGATTAAAGTCGAAACCCAAGGTGCCAACGGAATAGGTAATCGCATTACCCAGAAAGACATTGAAAGGGCGAGGTTGGTGATCTTTGCTCACGATGTGGCGATTAAAGAAGTTGAACGCTTTGCGAACGTGAAAACCTTGGATGTCAGTACTAAGGAAGCAATGCTTAATGCTCAGGCGTTGATCATGAGAAAGGTGTAACTCTTTAAACCGCAAAGTTTATCATCTATAAAGTTAACTAGATCAAAACTAAAAAGACTCCGCTCAGACCTGTTAAGGCGAAAGTGGAGTCTTTTTGTATTGTGCCCAATCAGTCAGGTCAAACGCTAAAAAGGGTGGTACTTAAATACGTCTTCAACCATTGAGTTGAGTAAATCGATATCGTCACAGGTTTTGGCGTAGGTACGCAGGCCTGCGATTTGAACCTGAACATGACGAGCAAGCTGAGTCGGTTCACGCTCTTTGCTTATCTCACCCAATTCTTGTGATTCTGCGATCAGCTTAGCGAACTCACCTTCCATGATTTTGAGTGATTTCTTTGCTTCTTCTAATAATTCGGCGTGTTCATCAGTCAGTTCTGCTACCGTTTTTGCCAGCATACACATGCCATTTGGCGAACTTTGTTTTGATTCGACCACAGCACGTTTGACGAAGCTTTCGAGCGCTTTGATTGGAGAGTCTGTTTCACTGCGGAAGCGGTTCAGATTCAGGATGCCAAGTTCGGTATAGCGAGCAAGCGTCTCTTTAAACAAACCTTCTTTGCTGCCGAACGTCGCGTAGATGCTGCCCGGACGCATATCAATCACGTCTTGCAGGTTGCGCATAGAAGTCGCATGAAAGCCCTTTTCCCAATACAGGTTCGTTGCTTTATCTACTACGTCTTGTCTATCGAACTTAGCGGTCTTAGCCATAACATCTACTTCATTAATCTGAACATATGTTCAATATTTTATGCTGAACGCCCGTTCTAGTAAAGGTGTGTTTAGCTGCTTTGCGCAGGCTTAGAACATCAAAGAGTTAATAAAACATCCAGATCATCAGGAAATAATCTTAATCATCAATAACTTCTACGGTCTTGTGCTGAGCGCCGTAGTAGGTGCCTTCATCGATGGTGTACATCAATGTTGCTTCGCACTCTGGACAATCGAATTCCTCATTGGGTTCAATAGCCGCTTCTTCTACCCATTCCCAACCGATATGTTCTTCGCAAGCGGGACAATCCATACAATATCTCTCAGTTGTTGTCGCATATTTATTGCGAATCTCTACTTTGATAATTCGGCATTATACATATTTAGTTAACGAGGAATAGACAGTTAATCAGCGCAGAATAGGGAGTTGATTAGTTGTGAATCAATCGCTGGTGAGCGTTGAATCTATAGTTAGTTCTGAATATATCGTTTTCTCTGAGCACATAATTGGTGCAGGCCTACCCCTTTTGGGTAGTTAAAGTGTGTCAGATTTCAGTCGCTTACGTCAATAAAATGTTGTCGCATGTGTTTTGGGTATCGTTAGGTCGCTTAGCTAACAGTTTTATCGGTAAATCAATGAATTTTGTAAGGTTAAATGTTACCTTCATCGCATCGCGATCTGTGTAGCACGGTAATTGATGCACATTGATCAAGTTGAATAATTATACAGTCACAATTGAGGCGCATCTTATTAAGGGTGTGCGAGTTAGATGACTGAAAAGATTTGTTAGCTGCTAGGGAAATGATAATGAAATTAACCGATATGTCTTTTAAGCAAAAAATCATCGCTTTGCTTATTTTACCGATCTTGGGATTTCTATGGCTTAGCGTTTCTGCGATTTCAAAAGGCGTAGAAACCACCAGTGAATTGTCTTCATTAAACCAACTTACCCGTTTGTCGGTTGTGTACAGTGAACTTGTGCATGAGTTACAAAAAGAGCGTGGAATGACGGCTGGGTTTATCGGCTCACAGGGCACTAAGTTTGTCAGTGAACTACGTGCACAAAGAGCCAGTGCAGATAATAGACGTAATCTGAAAACCGAATACTGGCAATCTGCTGAAATCGATTTACCGCAGATCACTCGGCTGAACACTGAAATAAGCCAAAGCCTAAATCAAATTACTTCTATTCGAAATCGAGTGGATTCTCAATCGATTCCTCTGTCTGAAGCTTTGGGTTACTACACCAAACTGAATGCAAAGCTGCTGAGCGTATCGGCGTTAATTGCTGAGCTTAGCTCTGATGCTGCCATCACCACTGAAACCATCGCTTACTACAACTTTTTACAAGGTAAAGAGCGAGCGGGTATCGAGCGTGCTGTCCTAAATAATACCTTCTCTAAAAATGAATTTGGCCCAGGCATGTTGGTTAAATTCATCTCTTTGGTGACTGAGCAAAATACCTATTTCTCAAACTTTGAGGTATTGAGTAACCCAGCTAACGTTCGTTTCTTTGAACAGCAATTGAATGATCGTTCGGTGGCAGAAGTAGAAAAGCTTCGTGGTTTGGCTGAATCTAAGATGAGCGGTTTTGATGTTGATCCTGTGTACTGGTTCTCGCAATCTACCGCTCGTATTGTTCAGCTAAAGAAAACAGAAAACCGCCTAGCAGAGTCGCTTATCGCACTGACAGAGAAAAAAATGTCAGAGGCGCAGTCTGCGATGATGATGAGTATTGGTCTGTTTGCTTTGATAACCTTGTTCGCGACCTTCGTGAGCTATAAGGCGATCAGCGACCTGACGATGAGAGTAAAAGATCTTACAGTGATGTTGTCTAAGGTTCGTAATGACAACGACTTAACAGTTCGCGCTAAGTTCGTTGGCAACAGCGAGCTTGGACAGATCTCTTCGGCACTCAACGAAACGCTAGAGAAGTTTTCAAACGTTATCGACAACCTGTCTCAGTCGAGTCTGACCTTAGCTTCAGCCGCTGAAGAAACCTCACAAACCTGTCACTACAATTCGAACACGCTAGTGCAACAACAAGACCAAATTGGCTTGGTTGCGACGGCGACAGAAGAGTTATCAGCAACGGTAAATGAGGTGGCGACTAAAACTCAGCAGACAGCAAGTTCCGCTAAACTGGTCGATGAGCAGTCTCAAGAAGGTTTGAGTACGGTTCAAAACTCTTACCACTCTATCGAAAAACTGGCATCTGAAATTAATGATCTAGCGGAAAAGATCACGCACTTACACGAGAGCAGTAATAACATCAACAGTGTGATTGATGTGATTAAGTCCGTCGCTGAACAGACTAACTTGTTAGCATTGAACGCGGCAATTGAAGCGGCAAGAGCGGGTGAGCAAGGTCGTGGATTTGCGGTAGTGGCTGATGAAGTTCGCACGTTAGCACAGCGTACTCAGCAGTCGACAGCTGAAATTGAAGGTTTCATCAGCTCGTTACAGTCTGATGTGCAAACCGCGTTTAATGTGATTGATAACAGTCAGAAGATGTCGTCTAAAGCGGTTGAGGATTCAAAAGAGGTGGAACACACCTTACAAGGTATCTCAGCATCGGTGAGCGAGATCTTTAGCATGACTGAGCAGATCGCAACCGCTACCGAAGAGCAAGCGGTAGTGACTCAAGATATTGCTCAAAACGTCATGGCAGTAGAGCAGAAGTCGACAGAATCTACGACAGGTGCAACGCAAATAGCTGCAACAGCCAAAGAACAAGCTCAGTTAGCAGCTTCATTGAAAGATATTGCGAGTACGTTTAAGAGCTAACTAGCAAGCACTCCAATAAGAAGTAAAATGCCCGTTAGTCTCTACTTTTAATAGCAGGACTAACGGGCTATTTGTATCTGCTGTCTTCTAAATGGCAACAGATAGTCCATTCAATGGAATCTACCCCATAAACCAAGACACGAAAATCAACGCACCAAAACCAAATGTCGCCATTAATGCCGTGTCGCCACCGGCTGCTGTGTAGCTGCCTTCGGTTTGTAGGTGAGGGAAGTCAGGTCTGCGAACCTTAACTACCATTGCGAGTGGGCCCCAGATAGCTAGGAACACCAGGACCATGCCTGCATAGTCCAGCATGCTTACAAACTGGCTAGCGAACAGCTCAGCTAATACCAAAGGTAAGATGAAGGTTAGCGCATAAGCCAACGCTTTGTTGTTGGTCACCGCATCTTTGTTTTGGTCGTAAAGCGCCATCGACACGCCGAGGAAAGAAGTCACCAAGGCCAGAGCAGAGAACAGAGCGATCACCACTTTCAACCAAGCAGATTGGCCGCTGAACGCAGAGATCAACTCAGAGATATTGTGGAACTGGCTTATCGCGTCTGTGCCAAGGTTGCCGATAATCGCGAATAACCAAGTCAGGTAGCAAATTAATGGAATCACTGAGCCAAGCAGAATCATATTGCGGATCTGCTTTTGAGTTGCTTCACGGTTGTAGATAACCAGTGACGGGATCACCACCATAGAGGCAAAGCTAGTAAAGATAACTGCGCTGTATTGCACCACGTCGTTGGTCGTGTATTGGCTGGTTTGAGTTAGGTAATCAAGGCGAATGTTGCTAAATAATGACGCGATAACGATAAACAGCATCACGACCATCAAGATGAATAGCCCGCGATTCAGTTTGTCGATATAAGACTTGCCCGAGACGACGATAGCACCCATCAATAGGCTGAAAATGGTATACGCAACGGATGCTGATACATCGACACCAACGTCGAGCAGTAGCTTATGAATGATGTCACCGACACCCAAGATATAAGCGATCAAAATGCATACTAGCAACAGGTAAAAGAGTGCATTGATAAAGTGTTTACCTTTGCTGCCCAGAGTGAGGTAAGCAACACTGCTCATGCCACTGTTGTCTTTAGTTTTAGTGCATGCTTCTGCCAGGAGGAGTGCAGAGTATGTGGTGCCGATAAAGATAAGTAGCATCAGCACTGAGCTGATCATGAAGCCAAATTGGGCCAACACCATGGGAATAGCGAGCATGCCAGCCCCTAATGCAGTTCCTGACAGAATCAAAGAACTGCCGAATAATTTCATATTCAAGAAAAACAACCTCAAGCGATCCAATTAAATTTTGTTTGGATTGTAAATAATTGTTTCCAAGACTAACAAAATACTCAGTAAAGTTAGGGGTTAATTTCTAATAAATTTTGAATTTTTCTAAAAAATTTAAGCAGGAATTTCTGGTGTATATGTGTGGTTGATTTAAGTATTCACTCGGTGAGTTTATTTATCGTTTAGTTAACGTTCGTCCATTATTGAATGATTTAGAAATTGGCAAAATTCAGTTAAAAAGAAGTATGTTTATGAGCTAATTGTTTTCAATTCATCAAGTTTAATACTTCTCCTTTCCTGAATCCCGTTCAGGCAATGTCGATGACTAACCGTTCTATGGGTAAAAGACACGCTCAGATCGCTTTATCAATTTGAAGGTAAATAGGTAAAGAACGAGAAAAGTGTCGAAAATTCTGTTGACCTGACTACAACTTCATAGTTTATCTTTACTACTGAAATGAGGGAGAAGTGGATGTATCGCATATCTGAATTAGCGGAGCTCGTTGGCCTGAGCCGTTCAACGCTTTTGTACTATGGAAAGTTGGGTTTGATAGAAGCTCAACGCACCAGTAATGGTTATCGAAGTTATTCCGAACGCGACTTGCAGCGTGTGAAATTGTTGCAGCAGTTACAAGCGGGTGGACTGACGTTGAAAGAGTGTCAGGCGTGTTTGGATGCCAAGGTTGACCGCTCCTTGTTACAAAACCGACTCGAACAATTGGACGAAGAGATCGCTCAGAAACAGCGTTCGAGAGATCTTTTATCGGCCTTGTTAGGCGAGAGTGGTTTGCAAGATTGGCATGAATCGATGGACAAGGTGGCGCCTGATGCGCATCTCGATTGGCTCATTAAGCAAGGCTTTGATGAGAAGCAAGCACTGCGACTGAAATGGCTTTCAAAAGACATGAACGATCATGACCAGTACATGGCGGATTTTGAGGTGATCTTTGAGGGTTTACAGCGTTTAGGGCCAGGAACCGCAGAAGATACTCTAGAGGCGCTGGCACAAGTTCCAGTTTCTCCCAAACATGTGCTTGAGATCGGTTGTGGTAAAGGCATTGCCATCTCTGTGTTAGCGAAAGCCATAGTAGAACATCAAGCGGATGTGCACATAACGGCGGTAGATAATGATCAACCGAGCTTAGATATTCTGACTCAGCAAGCACAGGCTCTTGGCTTAAAAAGCAACGTCAAAACCGTGTGTGCGAGCATGATGGATCTGCCGTTTGAAGCTAAGTCGTTTGACCTAATTTGGTCGGAAGGCAGCGCTTACATCATGGGTGTTGAAAAGGCGCTAAAGCAGTGGCGAAATTTACTCAGTGATGACGGCATATTGGTCGTTAATGATTTGGTGTGGAATACCGAACAACCTAACGAATCGAGCAAAGCGTTCTGGCAGAAAGAGTACCCAGACATGACGACGGTTTCCGAGCGTATTAAACAGGCAAAAGCAGCGGGTTATGAAGTTTTGGACCACTTTGCAATGAGTGACGCTGGTTGGCTTGCGTATTACCAGCCCTTTCAAAAGCGAATAGAAGCGCTTAAAGCAACGATGCCGAACTCAAAAGCGCTCGTCGATTGCGACAATGAAGTTAAACAATTTTTCGATAGCAGCACATCAAAGAACGGTTTGGGTCAAGAGCCTTCGAAAGGTTCTGAACAACGTGATTTTGATTATCAGTTCTTTGTGCTCAAGAAATTAAAGTAAGTGAGTAACACCATGAAATTTAGACAATATGATTCAAGTGAGATCGAAACGATCACTCAGCTTTTTACTCAGACCTTTACCGATTCAGAAGGTGAGAACGAAGGTAAAACAGTAGGTAAGCTTGCCAACGATCTTTTAACGACCACAGCTCCGACAGAGCTATTTTGCTTTGTTGTTGAAGATGATTCTAGTGAGTCGGATGCGGATAGTACGATTGTAGGCTCGATTATCTTTACGTCGCTTTCATTTGACGATGAAACCAAGGCATATTTGCTTTCGCCAGTCGCGGTGAGCACTCAGGTGCAAAAGCGTGGTATTGGTCAGCGCCTGATTAACTCCGGTTTGCAGCTCCTAAAAGAGCAGGGTATTGAGCTTGCAGTGACGTACGGTGATCCTAACTACTATTCAAAAGTGGGCTTTGAGCAAATTACCGTTGAGCAAGTCCCTGCGCCCTTTGAATTGAGTTTCTCTCACGGTTGGTTGGCTCAATCGTTGACTGGTGGTGAAATTAAAGTAACAAGTGGCAAGTCGAGCTGTGTTAAAGGCTTGGCCCACGCAGAATATTGGTAGCCGCTTGCAAAAAAATTGAGAAAAAGAGAAAGCCATCAGGTGTTTGCCTGTTGGGCTTTCTTGTTATGAACGAAGACATTCTTCTGGCTTCAATGTATAAATTGAACAACTGTTCAAAATAACACTTGAACGATCGTTCTTGTTTGATCTATATTGTTTTTACACCAACGGAGAACATTCATTAATTGCTCCGTGATTGAATAACTTTAGAACCGAAAATTGATAGGGATAGAGCAATGAGCAACTTCAAAATTCACTCAGTAGAATCCGCGCCAGAGCAAAGCCAACCTATTCTTGAGGGCGCTAAAAAGCAGATGGGCAGAGTGCCGGGCTTGTTTGGTGTGTTGGCTGAATCTCCAAACACACTTAAGGCTTACACTCAGCTTCATCAGGCGTTTAGTGACTCATCTTTCGATGCTGAAGAGCTAACGGTTGTTTGGCAAACCATCAACGTTGAACACGAATGCCACTACTGCGTTCCTGCACACACTGGCATTGCACATTCAATGAAGGTTGATCCTGCAATCACCGAAGCACTGCGTAATCGCACAGTTTTACCCACTGAAAAGCTGCAAGCCCTGCATGATTTTACGCTGAGCATGGTACGTAACCGCGGCAATGTGCCTGAAAGTGAAATGGCAGCATTTTTCGAAGCGGGCTACGGTCAGCAACAAGTGCTAGAAGTGATTCTTGGCCTGTCTCAGAAAGTGATCAGTAATTACGTAAACCACGTTGCTAAAACGCCAGTCGACAAAGTTTTTGAACAGTTCGCTTGGCAAGGGTAATCGTATTTAACTAACCATCGTATTTAAGCAACTCAAGATATGATAATGATGAAAGCCCCACTCAGTTGAATGGGGCTTTGTTGTTTTGGTCTAAATGGTAATTAGAAAGGTAACCTAACGCACGTGCTTAGCGATTATCTTCGCTAGTGTCACAACCCCTTCTTTCCACTCTTTGCTCTCTTCAATGTTGGCAACAGTAAAGCGCAAGCAGTGTTTATATTGGTCGTTGGTGCCAAATACTGTTCCGGGTAAAATCCCCAACTTATGCTTTAAACAGTCTTGATAGACCGCGTAGCTATCGACCGATTCAGGCAGTGTTATCCAGTTTAAAAAAGAGCCTTCCGGTTTTGATAGGTGGTATTGCCCGACAAGGTGTGGGTGGCTATCTAGTGCTTGTATTAACAGGCTTTGGAATTGCTTTTGGTTGGTTTGGTAGAGCCGTTTCATTTTGGATAAGTGGCTGCGATATTTACCGGTAGTGAGGAATTGCCCTACCGCGGATTGCATCAGGTTTGAGCTGCCCATGTTGTCGCATAAAAGGTACTTTTCGACTAAAGGTTGGTAGCGCCCCGACAATAACCAACCGATTCGCAAGCGTGAGTCTAAGGTTTTAGACAGTGAGTTGACGTAGATGACTCTATCTTGGTCATCAAGCTCTTTGAGGCTAGCGATTGGTGTATCGAACGCCAAGCTACCGAACACATCGTCTTCGATAATTGGTAAAGATCCGGTGATCTCCAGTAATGCTTTTCGATTCGCCAATGGCATTCTTGAGCCGGTTGGGTTAGTAAAGTTTGGTGTTAGCAGTAAGGTTTTCACTTCCCATTTATCCAGTGCACTTTGTAGCGAAGGAATGTCAATACCGTGGCTAACGCTGCTTGGTATTTCAAGGGCTTGTAAGCCAAGCGATTCAAGTAAAAGTAGATTGCCGAAGTAACACGGTGACTCGACCGCCACGATGTCACCGGGCTTGGTGAGCGCACGTAAAGCCAAACTGATAGCCTGTTGAGCACCATGAGTAATCGCAATCTCTTTCGATCCCGCAGGCACACCAAGATCATGAGTGATCTTTAACAATTGCTTTACTAATTGCTCGTCGCCGGGGGGTAATTGGTAATAACCGGGAAGCTGAGTTTGTAATCGACTGTGACGGCCAATCTCGGCATACAAGCTACGAATCGCAGGATTGTTGATGTTCGGGTGCGCGGAGCCTGCCAACAGTTTCAGGCGACCTTTTGGACGAGAGAGTACCGATTTGGTGACAGACAACAGATCGACTTTTTGAGGTTGGCTTGATGCATCCCAGCTGGTGGTGTTCGGTGCTTTCACGCGATAGCCAGATTTAGGTACTGAATAAACCCAGCCTGTGGCTTCCAGTTCTTGATAGGCGCGAATTACGGTATTTTTGCTTACGCCAAGCTGTTCGCTTAACTGGCGGATCGAGGGAAGGCGATCGTCTGGATGAAAGAGCCCCTTATCGATCTGAGCCTTAATATGTTGTTCGGTAGCAAGGTATTTATTGCCGCTGAGTTCTGCTTCCACGTGTTTCTCCCTCGTTGCACACTCTCAATCTGTAACCATTTAAAGTGTTATATCTGTATCTTTATTAGTTATCTGTACCCAACTAAGGTAACAGCATTGATGAAGAGTTGACCAGAGGTTTGTAATGCTGATTAAAATGATTCCGTTTGTGTTTGTAATATTGTGGTCGTCAGGTTTTGTCGGCGCACGTCTTGGTGTTGAATATGCCGAACCCGCAACATTACTTTCATTGAGGATGGTAGCCAACGTGGCGCTGTTCTTGGTTTTGATTGCAATCCTTAAGCGTCGTATTCCTCGTGGTCGAGCATTCTTCCACGCAAGTGTGGTTGGCATCTTGATTCATGGTTTCTACCTTGGTGGCACCTATCTGGCGATTGATATAGGTATGCCCGCCGGGTTGAGTTCTCTACTTGTTGGCTTACAACCGATTCTTACCGCATTGATTATGATCAGCTGTACTTCGCAGCGTTTTAATTTTGCACAGTGGTTGGGGTTAGCGCTTGGTTTTGCGGGTATTAGTTTGGTGTTGATGGGCAATATTGAATGGCAGTCAGACGACCAAAAAGGCTTGGCAACGTTATTGTGTTTGGTTTCTTTGGTGGGTATTACCTGCGGTACTTTGTATCAGAAGCGCTTCTGTCAGGGGACAGATATGGTCGGCGGTGCGATGGTGCAATATTTGGCTTCTGCCGCGTTGTTTCTGCCGTTCGCAATGCGTTACGAAACTATGCAAGTAAACTGGACGATAGAATTCACGTTGACTCTAATTTGGCTGGTGGTCGTTCTGTCTTGTGTTGCCATCCTATTGTTGCTTTACATGGTAGAGCACGGTGCATCTTCAAGTGTGGCTTCGGTCTTTTACTTGGTGCCACCGACGACAGCAATCCAAGCGTGGCTTATTTTCGGTGAATCATTCGATATCTATGGTGCAATGGGCTTTGCGTTGTCGGCAGCTGCAGTTTATTTGGTGGTGAGGAAGCCAGAATGGATTAAGGCTCGCAGTCGAACAGTGTTAGAGCGGTAGTTTGTATACCAAAACTCATCCTACTAAAAATCGATGACTAGAAACAAAAAAGAGCCTGAATATTCAGGCTCTTTCTATATAAAATATTGGCTAGCGACTTTTGATTAGCGTTTCATCAAACAAGCGTAAGCCGTTGTAAACGGTGCTTCTTGGTATTGCTTAAGGCCGGTCTCTTTGAACTTCATCATAAGAGGGTTGCGCTTAAGGCTTTCTTTGATTTCAGCTGGAGACACAACGGTTACATCTAGGCCGTCGATTAGCTGAATTGCTGCTTCAAGTTTGAAGCCGAAACCACCGCCAGCAAATTTGCCTTTAGTCTGACGTTGGCGAATTACAACTTTTTCTACTTGGTAATCTTCCATTAACTTTGCAAAAGAGAATTGAAAGTCTTTCATATTCTGTGTGTCGTTTGCGTCGCTAATCGCAACCTTAGAAACTCGGCAATCAGGAATGTTAAATACGCCGTCTGATAGAGAAAGAAGACAGATGACTGCATCGTTACCTTTGATTTCAACACCACAAATTTTCATGTTCTTACCTACTTATTTTAGAGCCCTACATTATGGTGTTATTTCTAACACTTCTCCAGTATTTGCGCGTATCAGCAGCAAATAAGTCTAAATCAGAGAGTATTTTAGTCGCCGAAAGTTAACCTTTGATTGAAAAAAACATCACACGAATTTACGGTATCGTTTGCTATGAGATGAAGCTCACAAAAGCTTAGCGGGATTTTATATGTGTGCTGTATATTGCGCGCGCATCCCTATTTGAAGTATGGTTATTAATCCCAATGAATATCAATAATCTTTCGATTAAGAGTAAAATCGCGATCCCGCTGTTGGTGATTGTGATTGTTTTTTCTACCGTTACTGTGCTTAATGTCATTAGATCTAATGCTCAGGCTGCGATTAATAACGAGCTCAATAATGTGGTTCAGCCAGTGCTAGATAACCTAGAAGATGGCTACCGAGATATCTACCAAATTATCGCTTCGGCACAAGGTCTGTTGCTTGCGAAAGACCAAGCGGCGGTCGAGTACCAAAAGTTTGAATTTAAAGACAACGCTTACAAAGCGGTTCCTCGTTTTCAAAGTGTCGAAACCTTGTATCAAGCGGGCGTGTTGGCCCCATCTTCACGTGGCGAGTTAGCAAAGCTTGTTAACGCGATGAGCAAGTGGGTGGCACTGCACGAGCCAATGTTCGCTGATCCAGCAAACGCAGACCAATACAATATTGATTACTCGCCAGCGCTTGACGCAGAGTTTGCGATCATTCGTACTCAACTGCGCGATATCCGAACTCTGATCGAATTGAAACAGAAAGAGCTTCGCCAGCAAGCCGATGACTCTATTGAATCGAGTAAGTTGATCATTGAAGTGGGTATGGCCGTTGCTGTTTTCGCTGCACTTTTCGCTATGTGGTTATCCAATCGGTTTATCGTTCAGCCAATCCAGAACGTAGAGAAAGCGATGAATGAAATCGCATCGGGTGACGGTAACTTGTCTCAACGTATGAAGGTCGAAGGTAATGATGAGATCGCTCGTTTAAGTTCTGCTTTCAACCAGTTTGTTGGCAAGATCCATGTCACCGTCGAACAAGTTATTTTTACATCGAATGCGGTACGCGCTGAGATGGAAAACATTAAATCGTTAACGCAAAGTGTTGCTGAATTTTCATCGAACCAACAGCGTGAAAGTGAAGTAGTCGCGGCGGCGGTTCATGAGATGCAAGCAACCAGTGAAGTGGTGAGTGGTAATGCATTAGATGCGGCAACCGCCAGTAATGTTGCCAATCATGAAGTGGAATCGGCAGACACCACGCTTGGCTTGACCGTGACTTCGATTGAACGCCTTGCGCAAGATATCGAGAACGCGGGCGGTGTTGTTCAAGAGCTGGACACAGACGTGAAGAACATTGCCTCAATCCTTGGTGTGATCAAAGGCATTGCAGAGCAAACCAACCTACTTGCTTTGAATGCGGCAATTGAAGCGGCACGAGCGGGTGAACAAGGCCGTGGCTTTGCAGTTGTGGCTGATGAAGTTCGTGCGCTTGCGAGCAAAACTCAAGACAGTACAGGCGAAATCCAATCAATGATTGAACGCTTAGAAGTGGGGGCTAAACATGCGGTTGGCGTGATGACTGAAAGCAAAGTGAGTGGCGAGAAAACCATTGTTCAAGCAGGAACTGCAGCGTCTTCATTGAGTGAGATTCGAAACTCAATTGGCAAGATGAATGACATGAACACACAAATTGCTACGGCGGCTTCGCAACAGTCTCAAGTGTCTGAAGAAGTGAATAAGAATGTTCAACGCATCGCTGAAAGCACCATGCAAATGGTTGAGATGGCAAGCAGCGCAGAAAATGCATGTATGGCATTGGCTGAACAGTGTGAAGCGCTAGATAGCCTTGTGTCTCAGTTTGAAGTGTAATTTTCAAAATTAGACAGACGCATATGAGCCGATAATGGTTGCTCGTTTGAATTCCATTAATCAGCGCTGAACGAAAAAAAGCCCGTACTCTATGAGTGCGGACTTTCTTTTTGACTAGGTGATCAGTCTTTTGACTAGGTGATCAGTTTTTAGACCTGATCAATCATTCGGTGTTAGCTGCTGCGACCGTCTTTGTATGTGTAACGGTAGTCAACTTTTACGTTCGCTTGGTAATGAATGTCACCGCTCATGTTAGTGATTTTCTTCACTTCCATATTCGCGTCATCAATCTTGAACGAATCGTATTTGGTTGTCTGTTGGAACTGTGGCAGTTCTCTTGAAAGCCCAAAAGGTGTTTTTGCGCTTAACTCATCCATAAGGTTGGTGCCTGCATCGTATGCTTCCGCTTCAGTAACAAATGTATCAGATTTTAGCGTTGTTTCTTGAATTGTTGTTTTAGTTGCTGCAAACGCAGTGGTGCTGAGTACAAGAGTTGATGCAAGTATGATTAACTTCTTCAAAGGGATACCTTACTTTGTTGTACCAGTGTTTTAGAGATTCTCACCCTAGCAATAGAGGATGAGGTTAATGTTAGGACAAAAATATGGTTCTGTAAGGGAATGACTATAGGTGCCGAAGATTAATGCACAGCGCATATCAAGCAAGGTGACACTGATATCTAACTTCAATACACTGTATGGGTAACCAAAGTTCAGCATAAGGTAAAGGCATGGCCAATTGGGAAGGGGTAAGTGAGTTTGTTGCAGTGGCAGAGCGTGAAAGCTTTACTGGTGCGGCGCAGAAGCTCGCTACGTCGGTGGCTCAAATCAGTCGTAGAGTAGCAAACCTCGAAGAACGACTCGCAGTGAAACTGCTCAATCGAACGACTCGAAAGGTGTCTCTTACAGAGGCTGGGCAACTCTATTACCAACAATGTAAGTTGTTGGTCGAAGGTTTAGAAATTGCTGAGCTTGCGGTCACGCAGATGCAATCCACACCCAAAGGCTTACTGAAAGTCACCGCGCCTGTGACTTATGGTGAGCGCCAACTCGCCCCAATACTGCATCAATTCTTAAAGCTTCACCCGCAAGTAGAGCTTGAGCTGATGCTGACCAATCAAAAGCTCGATCTTATCGATTCGGGTGTTGATGTTGCGATTCGTCTTGGCCGCTTGGAAGACTCAAGCCTTGTGGCAAAGAGGCTGTCTCAACGCCAACTTTATGTATGTGCAAGCCCTGAATATATTGAACGTTATGGCGAGCCGCATACATTATCAGAATTAAATAATCACCAATGTTTAGTCGGTGGATTTGAACATTGGCGTTTCAAAGAAAATAGACGCCCTCGCTCAGTTCGTGTTAACGGACGCATTAAGTGCAACAGTGGTTTAGCCTTGTTAGACGCAGCTAAGCAGAGCATTGGCTTGGTGCAGTTGCCTGAATACTATGTGAGTGAAGACCTTGATTCTGGTGAGTTGGTTGAGGTGCTGTCCGATTATCGAGATGACAAAGAAGGGATCTGGGCGCTTTATCCTCAGAACCGCAACTTATCTTCAAAGGTTCGCCTGCTGGTGGACTTCCTTTCTGAGCAATTGGATTAGTGTATGGCTTAAAACCTCCACCGATAAAAACGGGCTTCAGAATAGAGATTCTGAAGCCCGACGTGTTTTAGGATTAATTATCGTTTGATTACGGCTTACTAGACCGAAAATGTATTAGACGGTGAAGCGATCCACCAAGTGATACAGCTCATTTGCACGACTGTTGAGGTTTTGGCTACCTGTACGGTTTTGATTCGCGAGTTCTGCCGATTGTGAGCTTTGGTCAGAAATCACCACGATGCGTTGAGATATTTCTTGTCCTACAATATTTTGCTGTTCAGTGGCTGTCGCAATAAGCGAGTTCATGTCCATGATGGTATCAAT
The DNA here is from genome assembly GCF_041439145.1 of Vibrio sp. 1F255. NCBI lineage: Bacteria > Pseudomonadati > Pseudomonadota > Gammaproteobacteria > Vibrionales > Vibrionaceae > Vibrio > Vibrio sp. 1F255. The sequence continues at coordinate 48,927 of NZ_JBGONQ010000028.1, forward strand.
CGACGCTTGGATCTTCGCCAGTGCTTTGGCTGCGGCACTCGCTTCTTCCACGGTTTGCGCACTTCGGTTTTGACTTGAATCCATCGCTTTCACAGCAGCATCTGAGGCAGCTTTAAGTTGCTCAATCATCTTGTGAATGTCGCCAGTGCTTTCTTGAGTACGGCTTGCCAGTTTACGAACCTCGTCCGCAACCACAGCAAACCCACGACCTTGTTCGCCTGCACGTGCAGCTTCAATCGCGGCATTCAACGCGAGTAGGTTAGTTTGCTCGGCAATGTCTTGGATGACCGCCAACGAAGAGGAGATATTCTGCACATCACCTTCTAAACGAGACACGACAGTGTTGGCTTCTGATACTTCGTTCGCTAGGCCTGCCACCGAATCTGCAGCGGCGTTTACTATCTGTTGCGCTTCTTTGGCATTGCCCTCTGCAAGTTTAGCGGAATCCGCCGCTTGGCTAGCGTTGCTCGAGATCTCTTGCGCCGTTGTGGTCATTTCAGTCATCGCCGTTGCAACTTGTTCAGTCTCTTCACGTTGCCCAGTAGCAATCTCGTCGACCTGCGCAGCGCGAGAAGACATGCTAGATGTCTCGGCTACGACTTGCTGACCGACATCGCTTACGCTGCGAATGATGGTTTGCAGGCTTGCCACGAAGGCGTTGAAGTTCTCGCTGAGCTTAGTGAACTCAGGCGCTTTAAATGTTTCCATTCGAGCGGTTAAATCGGCTTCGCCACTCGCGAATGCGCTGATTGAACGATCAAACTGCTCGAGTGGTCGCATGATTGTGCGGTTGACGGCAACGGCAAACACAGCAACTACTAGGGCAATCAAACCACAGAATATAGCGATCGCCGTCAATGAGCTTTGTAACGCGACATTCGAGCTCTCTTTCATCTCTGCGATTACAGCATCGATGTCGTCAGTATAGAAACCTGTGCCTAGCATCAAGTCCCACTGGGGAACGAATATCGAGTAGCTCAGTTTCGGTAGAGCTTCTGATTGACCAAGTTTTGGAAAGTAGTAGGTGGTGAACTCACCAAGCTTTGAGTTCTTGATCAAGTCACGAATCAGGTAGTTGCCTTTTTTGTCTTGCAGGTCGTAGTAGTTTTTACCAATGCCATCGTTATTTTGCCCAACAACTACTCGAACGCCTTTAGAGTCGTAGCCAAAGATGTAGCCAGACTCGCCATATTCGAGAGTTCTTAATGTCGGTAAGGCTTCTTCTAATGTTGCACCTCTTTCCAAGAACGGGCTAATAGAAGATTGAGCCATTTGCAGATACGCTTTAAGTTCCTTTTCTTTCATCGCCATCATATTGCTACGCGTCGATTCTACTTGTTGTGCGGTTAGCTCGGTGCTCTTCATATACGTCACGCTCATCATCCCAATTGCCATCAGTAGCAGTGGAATAAAAGAGAGAATATAAAGGCGGTTTTTGATGGTTAGGGTCATGTCACGCTTCCTGTGTGATTGTCTCATGCAATTTTCAACACATTATTAATGTGGTTTCAAAATGTAAATGGGCTTGTTGTTTAATTGTTATCCTAGAGTGTTTTTGTTTTATAAATATGATGACGGTTAGGTTTTTGGGGTGAGAAGCCTTGCAACTAGAGGCTTAAGCGCGAAAAAGTGAGTTTGTATCGATGCTTTTGAATTCGACGCTGCTTTGTTAGAATGCGACGCTTTGTAGCACCCTGCTATGTCTATTCGTTAAGTGAGAAAGATTCATGAACAAAAGCCATGTGACTATTGGTTTAACTAACCCAAAGAGCCCGACAAACGTTGGTGCTGTTATGCGTGCGGCTGGTTGTTACCAAGTCGACGAAGTTAAATACACAGGGCAACGCTACGAAAAAGCCGCAAAATTCCACACCGATACTAAGAGTGCTGCGCGTACTATCCCGTTGACTGGTGTTGAGTCGTTTTTAGACAATCTTGATCCAGAAACTAAGATCGTTTGCGTAGAACTCGCAGAAGGTGCAACACCACTACCGCGTTTTAAACACCCAGAAAATGCCATTTATATCTTTGGCCCTGAAGACGGCTCTATTTCTCAAGATGTCGCCGACAGAGCCGATCATGTTGTGTACGTACCAACAGTTGGCTGCATGAACTTGGCAGCGACAGTGAATGTGCTGCTTTACGATCGTCTTGCTAAATCTGATGAAATGGATGAGAGCAACGAACTGATTAAGAAAAGCCGTGATAACCGTAACCATCTGCTAATCAAAGAAAAGTAATTCTCTGCTTCTAGTGTTATCTATCCCGTACGCAATCGGATATTATCTTGAGTTCATCATCAGATAATTGAAGGGTTAGATAACACCATGGAAGACAAGCAATTACTTGCCGCGCTACAGCAACACTCTGTCCTCGATCTCTATCAGTTATTCCAAGAAGTTGGTCAAAACCGCTCTTTGTATGCATTACTAGAGAGGTTATCTTCCCTTAAAGAACATCATCAACTGAGTACTCGTCTTAGCCCTTTTAAGCCTCATATCGAAGGATTGCTAGCTCAATTTGATAGCGCCACGCCAGATAGCGAGATCCTCAAGGCAGTCGCTCTTCAGTCTGAGATTCAGCAACGAGGCCACAGTATGAGTCGTTACATCATGACATCAGATAACCATCGCCATTTTTCCCCAAGTGTAGACCTAGTCATGTTTGGTGATTCGATCACCGAATGGGCCCCGTGGGCGGATATCTTTCGCGATGTTTCGATGGTCAACCGTGGCTTAGCGGGTGACACCACAACTGGCATGTTGCGCCGTATTGATACCACGTTGAATGTGAAGCCAAAGCTGGTGTGTTTTATGGCAGGGATAAACGATTTAGCTCAGGGTTATGATGTCGACCATATCTACCAGAACTACATTGATATGCTTAAGGTGTGGCAAGAAAATGAGATTCGCATATTGGTGCAATCAACGCTTTATGTTGGCTCTAAACTGCAAGGTTTAAATCCGTCGGTTGAACTGCTCAATAGCAAGCTAAGCGAGTACTGTACACAGCAAGGCATTGCGTTCTTAGATGTGAATTCAGTATTGTCGCCTAATAAGCTGTTGTCGAACAAGTACTCGTGTGATGATCTGCATTTGAATGCGAAGGCTTATCAAACTTGGGCTGAGATACTTCAACCTACGATAGCTGAGCTACTAAAATAGACTCACGCAAAACGCTAGCTAGACCGATAAACAGCTTAGCTAATACAAGAAAAGCCAAACCCTAGATTTGTTTCGCGAACCATAAGGACATCAATGTGAACCTAAGACAATTGGAAGTCTTTTACGCCATTATGCAGACCGGAACCGTATCTGGAGCCGCGCGCAGCTTGCATGTGTCGCAACCAAACGTGACCCGTATTTTGGCGCACACGGAGCAACAACTTGGGTTTGGCTTATTCGAACGAGTTAAAGGGCGGTTGGTGCCAACGGTTGAGGCAAAAACCTTACTGCCAGAAGCGGAAAAGGTGTATCAGCAATTGGGGCAATTTCGATCTCTGACCAACAAAGTGAAGCAAGGCCATCAGCATTTACGCATTGGTGCGCCGCCGATACTGGCGACTAAATTACTAACTCAGGTAATAGCCCAAATGTCTCGGGAACAAGAGCTATCTTTTGAGTTGCTGACTGCAAACCGTGATGAGCTGTGTGCTGGGTTATTAAAGCATGAGCTTGATATTGCTATCGCGTTTGGCGATGAAGCACCGCCTGCGATATTAAGTGAAACGCTATTAACCGAATCACTAAAGGTTTTGGTTCCTTCCAATACGGTTGATCATTTCCCCGCGGAATTAACGTTAGATGATCTGATCAATTATCCGCTGCCAATCATCGGGCTCGATAGCCGCGATCCATTAGGCCTCCTGTTACATCAACGCCTTATTGCACGTGAGCAGCATTATCACCACCCGATATCTGTACGTGGGTATAGCGCCGCTGCGGAACTGGTCAAGCACCAAGTGGGGTTTGCGATTGTTGATCCGTGGACGGCAGAGCAATATCAAAATGACGATGCGGTCTGTGTGTTGCCGCTTCAACCAGACATCCAATTTTCGGTATCGATGCTTTGCGCAGAGCACACCCCTCAGTCGATTTCCGTTAAGCAATTTATCGCTTCATTGAAAATCCATACTCACCCTATAACTTAAGGTTATAGGCTCGCCATAAATAGGCATTCGGCAGCTTCGAAGTTCTTAATTAAAGTAAACCCATACAAGGGCTTATTAATTAGGAATACTCATGTCGATCGCTCAACCTTACCTTCTTTTTCTTGGGGATGTTACTGACCCACTCGCTGCAAAAACAGCTCGCGGTATTCATCAATGGCGACCAGAAATCTGCCTAGGTCAACTGCGTTTAACGGGTGATACCGTTTCACTGGGCTTAACGGATATGACCCTGCAAGAGGCGCAAGCGCAGGGCGCGAAGACGCTAGTGATTGGTACCGCAAATCCGGGTGGTGTTATTCCTGATTCTTGGCAGTCAACCATTATGGCCGCTGCAGAAATGGGATATGAGATTGCATCTGGCATGCACCAACGATTGAGTGAATTTTCACCGCTTGCTGACATGCAGCAACAAGGATTGACTAAGCTTCATGATGTACGCCATTTTGACGGTGTTCTTAATGTTGGTAACGGTAAGCTTCGTCAAGGTAAGCGCCTGCTTACTGTCGGAACTGATTGCTCAGTAGGCAAAATGTTCTCGGCATTAGCGATTGAAAAGTCGCTTAAACAAGCGGGAACATCCGCTCAGTTTAAAGCGACAGGGCAGACAGGTATTTTGATTGAAGGCAGCGGTATTTCGATTGATGCGGTGGTTGCGGATTTTATTTCTGGCGCAGTTGAAGCGATTAGCCCTGATTTTACCGACCACGATTGGGACATCATTGAAGGGCAAGGCTCTTTGTTCAACCCTTCGTTTGCAGGCGTGAGTTTGGGTCTTTTACATGGCGCACAAGCGGATGCCTTAGTGCTGTGTCATGAAGTTGGGCGACCACATATTCGTAACCTTCCTCATGCTAAATTACCAAGCATAGAACAGACGATTGAAGCCAACTTGCAAGCGGCGCGACTGACTAATCCAGACGCGAAGCTGGTGGGTATCTGCTTGAACACGTCGGCGATTAGCATTGAAGAGGCTGAGACATTGTGCCAAGAATGGACCACACTCTATCAAGTGCCAGTGACGGACCCAGTGCGCTTTGGTGTACAACACATTACTGATCATTTGCGACATTCACTTTAACGACTTCATCATTTCTACGTTTCCATTTGTTAAAGTGAACATCAACCGAGTGAAATTATGAAGATTACAGCTGAACCCATTATTATCGCGATGCAAACGCCTTTTCGCATCTCTCGTGGCAGTCGAACTGAGTGTCACGTTGTTCGTGTTTACATTGAACATGGTGGCAAACGAGCTCAGGGCGAATGCACGCCTTACCCACGATACGGCGAGTCATCGGAGTCTGTGTTAGCGCAAATCCAACAAGCGTCTAGCGCACTTGAAGCTATGTTTGAACGAGGCGTTACTGATCCGGCAGAGCTAAGAGATCATCTTCAGTCTTTATTGACCGGAGGGGCAGCGCGCAATGCGGTCGATTGTGCGCTTTGGGATTTTGAAGCTCAGCAGAACGACCAGACGTTTCCGAATAGCTTGTTTGAGTTGCCTGCTCAAATCGTGACTGCAATGACAGTCTCGATTGGCACGCCAGAAGCCATGGCGACTCAGGCTCGAGACTATGTCGCGAATGGTGCGAAACTTCTGAAAGTGAAGCTTGACGGCGAGCAGGTGGTAGAGCGTGTTCGCGCAGTACGAGAAGCCGCGGCAGATGTTCAAATTGTATTGGATGCCAATGAAGCATGGACAGGGCTGAATCTCGAAGAGTTGTTCAATCAACTGGCAGAATTTGATATTGCGATGATCGAGCAACCGTTACCCCAACAGCACGATGCCTCATTGGCGCACATCAAGCACCCGATACCACTGTGTGCTGATGAAAGCTGTCATACCACTTCGCAACTTTCATCTTTGTTAGGCAAATATGAAATGGTCAACATCAAGCTCGATAAAACAGGTGGTTTGACCGAAGCATTGGTACTTGCTGAAGAAGCTCAAAGGCTAGGATTTACGCTGATGTCGGGTTGTATGCTCGGTACATCGCTGGCGATGCGTGCAGCTCTGCCTATCGCCGTTCAATCTGAAATCGTCGACCTCGATGGCCCAGTCTTACTTGGTCAAGATGTAGCACCATCACTGACTTATCGAGATGGGATGATTGTTCTTTAAGTTCCTAACAAATTAGCTAGGAATCTCTCCATACAAAAATCGCATAAGCGTTAACTTATGCGATTTTTTGTTTGTACCGTTTTACAGAGATAAGTAAACCATACTGCAACTACTCACTTGCTTCATTGAGTGGGGTGTACTGAACTGCTAAATACAACCCACCTAGAAAATGCAGTGCTTGGCAAAATCGCCCGCTTCATTAGCCGTCCAGTCACCTTTAGGCTTTTCTTTCATATCCGCACACCAAGCTTCACTGCCAACCTCGGTACAAGCCATTAATTGAGTAGCAAGGAAAAGTATCAACGCGATTTTCTTCATAATAAACATTCCGTTGTGGTCTAAATTTCTGCTTATAACTGTATCAAATCCCACAAGTGATTGTTATAGCTGCTAAGAACTTAAGGGCGTTAATAATGATGTGGGGTTGAGCTGAATTCGAGGGACGGTAAAGAAGCGAAGGTTTGCTTGGCTTTAAGATCGAAAAAGCCAGCAATGTATGCTGGCTTTGAAATTCTTAATAAGTTTCTATTCGTTATTTCGCTTTAACTACTTATCGATTTATACCAATTTCATCTCTTGGATGATGTCCGAAGCAATCTCTGGCTTCGTGCTTGTTGGTTTCTCGTGTAGGTCGGCTTTCAATTGTCCCTTACGGTTACTTAGGCCCGCTTCAAGTTTCTTAAGTGCTGCAGCGATAGCTGGGTACATAACATCGTCTGTCGATTTTGCTGTTACTCGTACACCTTCGTAGTTGGTGAATACTTCAACCTGATGTTGACCGTGTTCTTTAGTAATGATGATGTCGCAACTGATCAGTGATGGGAAATGGTTAGATATCTTCTCGAATTTACCTTCGATGTCTTTGCGTGACTCGTCGTTAATTGATACATGATGTGTTTGAACATTTATTTTCATAAATCATACCTTTCCAATGACTGTGTCATTTAAACGTAGCAAACATCGGATAGATTAACCAACTGAGAATTAGCACATGTGTGATTGACTTCAGTGTTATCAAATATTCTCTTGTTACTCCCTTGAAAGTCCGATGAACTGATCGCATATTATGTTTCGTGTTTTAAAGACATGTTCAAAAAAACTCCATCCTTGATAATTTGCGCTAACCTACAGCGAATTCCCAGTGAATCTCTCTTTATCGGTTTTATAATTCCGAACTTGTCACTCCATTGATTTTCTTTCCAGCTCACTCACTTTTTCTTCTTTGATTAAAAACTCAGCTTAAGTTACTAATTTATAGACACTCAACTGCCCACTCCATATTGAAGTGAAACTCTCCTGCTGTGAGTTGAGACTCGGGTATGGTAATGCGTGCTCTAATATCGACTTCTTTATTGGATGCCAGTTGATCGACAGGAAATTCGACGCCCTGACGCCAATAATTAATGTCACCTTCATAGCGAACCGGCGTTTCGACTTTGAATCGCACAAGTTCTGAAATGCGAGACTCATCAATTGAGCCTAGATCAATATGTTGCAGTTTGAGCAACAATCGAGAATCTTTGCGATTGGACTCAAGCTTAAGCGTTATCGCTCGGCCATCGTATTCTCGGCCACTGAATTTAAGCCGTTTAAGCGTATTAAAACCATCAAAGCCATTAAGATTGATGCAGAAATGCTGGAGCTGTTAGGCAGTGAAGATGGCAACACGGCGATGATCAAAGTGAGCTGGGATGAGAAGGGAATGAAGGTCTATAAGGATGGCTACTTAGCGGATTATGAGTACGGGATTGCCCCTCATGAGATGCAAGAAAACTACGAATTAGCACCTAAGTAACTCGATTCGATTGCAGAAAAGCGCCTTACTTATTAGTGGGCGCTTTTCTTTTGCTCACCAAAATATGACGAAACTCACACTTTTCTGACAATTAATGACTTGTTGTGCTAGTATGCGCCGCTTGTCTTTGTAATTGATAAAAAACGCATTACCAAAACAGACTTTTCGGTTTACCTGCTTGTAATGACCTCATTCAGTTTGGCCTGACTTGGCTGAACACCTGCATTTTGCTCGGACGCAAAGAGAGTAGTACTCACTACTTCACTATGTACATTTGAGAGCACCATCTATCAAAGGCCTTTTTGAAACAGCCTAAATTAGCGCGAACTTAGTTCAGCGTGAAGGGTTTCGTTTTTCCAAAAATCCCTCTCGGCGGCTAAGTGAACCTTAGTTGCTGACAAATAAGGAGTCTATATGACGACTACGGTATCTACATCCGTACCTACATCTCAAGCTGGTAACGCAGCGCCGACAGAGAAAGAAGTAAACCACCCGTTTCTCTCTTTGGTTATCATGGTGATCGTTGCTGCAATCGCAACTTACTTCATCCCTGCTGGTGAATTCGAGCGAGTGGTCATGAATGGCCGCACGGTTATCGACCCAGACAGCTACACACAATTGACCAGCAACCCAACAACATTAGCCTCTTTTTTCGAATCATTTTTTAAAGGCTTCAAATCCGCTTCTGGCGTGATGGGCGTTGTGGTATTTGTGGGTGGTGCTTTTGGCATTATCAAACACATGGGTCTGTTAGACGCATCCGTTGTTGCACTAACTACTAAGCTAAAGAAGCAAGGCTTATACGTGATTGCGCCTGTGATCATGACGGCGATCTTCTTCAACGTTACCTTCACCGGTATGCGTGAACTTGATGTCATTTTCATCTCTTTGATGATCCCGATCTGTATCAAGCTTGGCTATGACGCGATTACGGCACTTGGCGTTGTTTTACTGGCAAGTTGTGCCGGTTTCGCGGCCGCTTTGGCTAACCCATTCTTTACGGGTATTGCACACACTATCGCTGAACTGCCTATGTATTCAGGCATGTGGTACCGCTTTATTGTTGGTATGTTCATGTTGTTAACGGGTGCATGGTATGTGCTTAACTACGCGCGCAAAGTTAAGCAAGATCCGACCAAAGGCTTGTTACACGGCACGGGTTACCACTATGAATCAAATGTTGAAGCGAAAACACTGACCACACGTGAAAAGCTTGCGGGCATCGCGTTCTTGGGCGTATTCGCATACATGATCTTCGGCACGTTGACGATGGGGTTCGGCTTCACCGAGATTGCGGGTGCATTCGTGGCGATGGCTATTATTCCGGGTTTGGTGGCGGGTTTATCTCCGAACAAGATCTGTGAGTATTGGACCAAAGGTGTTAGCGACGTATTGATCGCGGTACTGATCATCTTTTTTGCTCGTTCAGTGCTAACCATTATGGAAGACGCGAAGATTGTTGATTCTATTATCTTCTATCTTGCACAGATCATTTCTGGTAGCTCTAAACTTGTGGCAGCAGCAGGGATCTACTTCTCGCAGGCTGCGATCAACCTGTTCATTCCATCGGGCAGTGGCCAAGCGGTGATCACCATGCCAATCATTATTCCGTTGGCAGATATTGGTGAAGTGACTCGTCAAGTGGCGGCACTGGCTTCTCAATTGGGTGATGGTATTTCTAACTATATTTACCCAACCAATGGTGGCTTGTTGGCGGTATTGGCTATAGCAAAAGTACCTTACACCAAGTGGGTTCGTTTCTTCTTACCACTGTTCTTGTTCTGGTCGGTAGGCGCTTTGGTTTCTGTTGTGATTGCTCAAATGATTGAGTTAGGGCCTTTCTAAGGTTTCTGTTTAATCGAATACATGGACAGTTAAGGCTTAACTGAAGCTGTGTGAGTAAATAAGAAGGCAGCGAATTCGCTGCCTTTTTTCGTTTAAAGAAAAGCTATTCCAACGTTAAAGGTTACTCTTCAAATTGGTAAGAAGAGGGCACCACAATCACGCCTTGTTTTGATATGTGGAAGCGTTTCGCATCGGCAAGGCCATCAAGACCGATCTGGGTTCCGTCAGGCACCTTAACGTTCTTGTCGATGATGCAGTTTTGTATGTGGCAATTTTTTCCAATCTCAACATCTTCAAACAGAATACTATCAATCACAATCGCGGCATTGCTGACTTTCACTTTCGGGAAGAAGATTGAGTTTTGCGCCGAGCCGCCTTCAATTACAACGCCATTCGCTATCATCGAGTTGATGAATATTCCTTGATTACCTTCAACTGAAGCAATGGTTCGTGCGGGTGGCAGCTGCGGTTCGTAAGTACGAATCGCCCAATCAGGTTGATATAAATCGATAGGCGAAGCTGGCTTTAACAGGTCCATATTCGATTGGTAATAAGAGTCGATAGTACCAACATCTCTCCAGTACGCATCTTGGGTCACTCGGCCTTCTTCATCCCCAAACTTGTATGCGTAAACACTGTTGTTGCCGACCAACTTAGGAATAATGTCTTTACCAAAATCGTGGCTTGAGTTCGGATCTTCGGCGTCCGCCAGTAGCGCTTGTGTTAGCACTTCTTTATCAAAGACGTAAATGCCCATTGAAGCCATGCTTCGAGTCGGCCTGCCAGGTACACAGGCAGGGTAACGCGGCTTCTCGGTAAAGTTATTGATCTCTAGAGATTCATCTATCTCCATCACACCAAACTCTTTGGCTTCGTCAATCGAAACCTCCATGCACGCCACGGTTAGGTCGGCCTCGTTCTTTTTGTGCTGCTTGAGCATTGGCGCGTAATCCATGCGATAGATATGGTCACCGGATAACACCACCACATGCTTGGCTTCACTGCGAGAAAGCAGATACAAGTTTTGATAAATTGCATCGGCAGTACCGCTGTACCAGCTATCACCGGTTCGCATTTGTGGGGGAACATTGGTGATGTATTCGCCGAGCTCGGGGTTAAGCACCGACCAACCATCTCTCAAATGTTTTTGCAAAGAGTGAGACTTGTACTGAGTCAGCACTAAAATTTGGCGTAGCCCAGAGTGTAAGCAGTTCGCGAGAGTGAAATCGATGATTCGATATTTGCCACCAAAGGGTACCGCAGGTTTTGCACGGTTATCAGTGAGAGGGGAAAGCCGAGAGCCAACACCGCCGGCCAGAACGATTGTTAGAGTGTCTTGCATGATCAGAACCTCAATGTATTTATGATTATGAACATAGACTTGCAAGCACTAAGCCAAATGTAACTCATTGAATATTATACGCGGCAAGATTGATTCTTGTAGAGCTGCACCAAAATGATGCGTGCGAGATATTGGCTTGCTCTATTTTGATCCAAAGAGAGCTGAGCAAAGTGAAGGGATTGGATTAACAAAATGACGCACGGAAAAGTTGCATTACAAAACTGTCAATAAAATGAAGAGATAAAGTGATCGGGTCGATATAAATTTACATAAATAATCACAACTTTTCACAAATTGATTTCCATCAATAAAGTAGGGTTATTCTATGATACCTTGCACGCAAAATAAGAAATGATTACTCATTCACCAACAAAGATTAAGCCCCCAAAAGGAAATTATAATGAAAAAAACAGTATGTGGTATTGCGGTTATTGCGGCTCTTATGTCAACCAACGTTCTTGCTCATAAAGAAGGTGATTTCATCATCCGTGCAGGTGCAGCAATGGTATCTCCTAACGATAGCAGTGGAGATGTTCTGGAGACATCGGGGTCAAAATTTGGTGTGGATTCAAACACCCAACTTGGTTTGACATTTGGCTATATGTTTACAGATAACATCAGTCTTGAAATTCTTGCAGCAACGCCATTCTCTCATACAATCTCTACAAATCATGGTGGTCTAGGCGATATCGCTGACACAAAACACCTACCACCTACGCTGATGGTGCAGTACTACTTCGGTGAAGCAAACAGCAAATTCCGTCCTTACGTAGGCGCGGGTATCAACTACACCGTATTTTTCGATGAAGAACTTAATGGTACGGGCAAAGATGCTGGTTTGAGCGACTTGTCTCTTGATGACTCTTGGGGTCTTGCTGCAAACATCGGTATGGACTACATGATCAATGAAGATTGGTTCTTGAACGCATCGGTTTGGTACGCAGATATCGACACTACAGCTAAATACAAAGCGGGTGGTGTTCAGTACTCAACAGACGTTGATATCGACCCATGGGTATTCATGATCGGTGGTGGTTACAACTTCTAACCTACGATTCAGTTTACTAAGGCGCTCAAGCACCAGCCAGCTTGTGCGCCTTTTTTTGTGTGCTTGTTAATGAAATGCTCATTCTAACCCTCTGTTGTTATGGGTAAAAGAAACCGATTGTCGTCACCTATTGTTAACAAAAGGGAAAGATAACTGTCATAAGCGGCCTCTATGATCGCGATTCAAATTATGGAGGATATATGAATCGTAAATTTAATAAGCTGACTTTATTACTACCTATCGCAGTGAGTTCCGCTCTGGCTGGATGTTCTCAGTCAACATCATCTACGGCGAATACGCTATCTCAAACCTCACTTGATGCTTTGAGCCTCCAGTGCCAATCCAGCCAACAGCCAATCGCAAGCGATGCTGAGGTCACCGTGCTTACTCTGGTTGGCAGTTCCATTGCTGACGCTCCGTTTGATACTTCTGCAGCCGAAATCGTCAGCTACGATTCATGTACCGACAAGCTTTATGTTGTGAACGCTCAAGCTCAGAAAGTTGATGTGTTATCGATGGACTCTGACAGCGCACCAACATCTGCGGGTTCTATTGATCTTCAATCAGCGGCTGCAGCTTCTGGTATTGATATTGGTGCAGCGAACAGTGTGTCGACTCATCAAGGGTTAGTTGCTGTCGCGATTGAAAATGCCGACAAACAACAAAACGGCATCGTTGCACTTTATCGCTCAGACACATTAGAGCTGATCACCACTTATACGGCTGGCGCTCTGCCAGACATGGTGAGCTTCTCTAAAGATGGTCGTTATATTGCGTCAGCAAATGAAGGTGAGCCGAATGCGGATTACAGCATTGATCCTGAAGGTTCAGTAACGCTGGTGGATTTAGCGAATGGGCCGATGCAAGCGAAGGTCACTCAGATTAATTTCAAGGCATTTAACCAAGGTCAGCCTCGTCACCAGGAATTAACCGATAAGGTTCGAATTTCAGCTCCCGATGCGACCGTCGCTCAAGACCTAGAGCCTGAATACCTAACGTTTGCTGACAACGGCAAACTCTACGTTGCCCTGCAAGAGAACAACGCACTAGCAGCGATTGATGTCGCAACGGCAGAGGTGGATGCGATTCTTGGTTTAGGCGGCAAACCTTGGGATAGCGCGCAATTGGATGCGTCAAATAAAGACAAAAACATCGATAATCTACAAAGCTACGCAATGTTAGAAGGCCTTTACATGCCAGATAGCATCACTAGCTACAGTGTTGAGGGCAACACCTATATTGTGACTGCGAACGAAGGTGATGGTCGTGAATATGGCATCAAGACCACGCAAAAAATATGTGATGAGAAAGGTTTTGAGTGGGACGGTGACGATTATCAAGGCACCGAAAACTACACCACAGAAAAAGACTTTTGTATCGCGCATGTCGATGAAGTACGCGGCAAGAAGTTAGACGTTGACGCTAACCACCCATTAGCAGGCGCATTGAAAGACAACAAGCAACTTGCTCGTCTTAAAGTGATTAAGCCACAAGGGACACTCGCTGCTGACCAAGAGGTTCAAGCATTCGGTAGCCGTTCTTTCTCTATTTGGGATGAGTCAGGCGAGCTAGTGTTTGATAGCGGTGATGATTTTGCTCGAATCATACTTGAGCAAGATCCTGCAAACTTCAACAGCACCAATGATAACAACCAAAGCGGTGACGATCGTAGTGATGATAAAGGTGTAGAGCCTGAAGCGATCGAAGTGGCTGAGATCAACGGCAAGCACTATGCCTTTATTGGACTTGAGCGCCAAGGTGGCATCATGGTTTACGACGTAACTCAGCCTAGGAGTGCAAGTTTCATCCGCTATCTAAACAATCGCGACTTTACACAACCAGTGTGCACCAAGGTTGATGAAGACGGTGATTGCGACAATGATACTTACAACGCTAAAGCGGGGGATTTAGGCCCTGAATCAATTAAGTATTTCACACGTTTAGGTAACCACTTTATCGCTGTCGGTAATGAAGTAAGTGGTAGCACATCAGTCTATCGCGTTGAGTTTTAATCAAGATTATTACTAGCAATTAGCTCGAATCAAAACAAAAGCGCCACTACTTGTTAAGTCGTGGCGCTTTTTTAGTTCATCGCTTATTTATTAGCGATGGCAAAGGCCTATGGCTGTTGCTTAGTTGGTGCTAGAGCAATCTCACGGATACATACGTTCTGTGGTTGTTGGTAAGCGAATGATACAGCGCGAGCAATGTCGTCAGCTGCCAATACGCCGCCCATGTCTTCTTTCCAAGAGTCGTAACCGTCTTTGATCTCTTGAGATGTTGTGTGAGATAGAAGTTCTGTTTCTACAGCACCCGGTGCGATAGTAGTAACACGAACATTTGATGCCGCCACTTCTTCACGAACGTTCTCAGAAATAGCGTGTACCGCGAATTTAGTACCACAGTAAGCCGCGTGGCTTGGGAATGTTTTCTTACCTGCGATAGAGCTGATGTTGATGATAGTACCTGTGTTGCGTTCCATCATCGGAGCAAGTACAGACTGCATGCCGTTTAGAAGACCAATCACGTTTACATCGAACATTGTCTTCCACTCTTGTGCGTCTTGAGTATCAATTTGACCAAGAAGCATTGCACCAGCATTGTTGATAAGTGCATCTACAGGGCCAAACTTCTCTTCACCTTGTGCGATTGCTGCATCAAAAGACGCTTTGTCTGTTACGTCTACTTTTACTGACAGTGAGTTTGGTAGATTCAGCGCTTCAAGGCGATCAACACGACGAGCTAAAAGTAGCAGAGGGTGACCTTCATCGCTTAGACGACGAGCGATTGCTTCACCAATACCAGAGCTTGCACCTGTAATTACGATTAGTTTTTTCATTTTATTTCCTCTGTACTTTTATTGCGTCGGTTGGCTACGACGGGTTGTTTAAGTGCATTCGAATCAAGTGCTTGTTGCCTTGCTTCGTTGCGATGGAGGTATATTAAGGAAAATAGAATTGTTGATATATAGCGCTTTACTTGAAACACTGTTGCTGTGGTGCAACAATAAAAGTGTCTATCTCATAACTCCATTAGTAAGCTGGCGACTATGCTTAATCAAATTAACCTGTCTGATATTCGTTCTTTCGTGCTGATCGCTCGTTTAGGTAATTTCACCAAAGCGGCGGAGGAGTTGGATGTGTCTCGTTCCCACGTATCACGCCAAGTGAGCAGCCTAGAAAAGCAGATGGGTGTGACACTGTTTATCCGCACCACTCGAACCTTAAGGCTGACTCACGCTGGGCAAGATCTGTACGCGAGATGTGAACAAGCCTTAGATAATATAGACCAAGCTCTGATTGCTGCTGTGGATGATGTCGAAGAAGTACGTGGCGACATAAAAGTAAACTGTGTTGGCGGTTATTTGGGTGAAGTGATCATCGCGGATTTGGTCAATGAGTTTATGCAGCTCTACCCAGACATCAGCATCAGCCTTGATTTCAGTAGTAACCGAGTCGACTTGATTGAAGACGCCTTTGATATCGCTTTTCGTATGGGGAGCTTAGAAGACGCGGGCTTTATCGCAAGAAAGCTATTGGATATTGAAATGGGAACACTCGCGAGCCCTGAGTATTTCACTCGCAAAGGGAAGCCAAGCCATCCTAAAGATCTGATCCGCCATGATTGCTTAACGGGATCGGTGCGTAAGTGGAGCTTTCAAGCTTTGGATGACACCAAGAAAACAGTCGATGTTCATGTGACGGGTAGGCTGCAATGTAAGAATGGGCGAGTGTTAGTACAGGGCGCGAAATCGGGCAACGGAATTATTCGTGTACCAACCATCTATTGCTTGCAAGAGATCAATGATGGGCAATTGGAGCAGGTGTTTAATGAGTGGATAGTGCCGAAAGTGGACTTTTCAGCGATCTACCATCGAGACCGCTATCAACCAAGTCGAATTCGAACCTTCATTGATTTTGTAAAAGGTCGCTTTGAGCAAATGCCAGTCAGCTAAATAGTGCGTGCTGCCTACCTTCCTCCTTCTTTTGGCAATAGTTGGACTGGCTTGGGCTTACATCTCGTCGATTTCGTTTTGTAGGTTTTCCAGCTGGTCTAGAATCAACAAGAACTTCTCGCCGAACGGCGTCACTTGGTATTCAACTCTTGGTGGCAGTTCGTTAAACATCTGTTTATCTAAAATCCCAAACTCCACATTTCGCTTCAAGCATTCATTCAATACCTTTGTAGATAGCCCTTCTACCGAGCGCACCATTTCACCAGGGCGATTAATGCCATTTGCCAGTAATTGGTAAACCGTTAGCGACCATTTACAGCCGTAGATGGTTTCTACCATGCGAGCTGAGCGCTCTGGTGCCGATTTTCTTGAAAAAAAGTTTTCCTGATTTTTCATAAAGATGTACCAATAAGTACCTACCTAACCGATTTGTACTTACTATTCATAGTGTTAGTTCAAGGCCTAAGATTACCACGTTCACATGACTTAGGAGATAACAAAATGAACTTCACTAAAAATGGTATTGCAGTAGTAATCGGTGGCACAAGTGGTATGGGCTTTGAAACAGCGAAGCAATTAGTCGCTCAAAACATCCATGTGTTGGTGGTCGGCAATAACCCAACTAAGTTAGATAAAGCGGTGTCAGAATTGCAATCGTTAGGTCACGCTTCAGGTTGGCAAGCTAACCTTTATGATGATGCAAGTGTGTCGAATCTTATTTCGCATCTAGAGTCACTTGAAGAGGGTATTGGTTACCTTGTTAATGCGGCTGGCTACTTCAACCCTAAAGCGTTTATTGAGCACCAAGAATCTGATTACGAGCAATACATGCAGCTTAATAAAGCAACCTTCTTCATCACTCAAGCGATAAGTAAATTGATGATCAAGAATGGCGGCGGCAGTGTGGTTAACGTTGGTTCTATGTGGGCGAAGCAAGCAATCAAAGCGACGCCATCTTCTGCCTATTCAATGGCTAAAGCTGGCCTGCATGCATTAACACAACACATGGCAATGGAACTGGCTGAGCATAACATTCGTGTGAATGCG
Organism: Vibrio sp. 1F255; assembly: GCF_041439145.1. NCBI lineage: Bacteria > Pseudomonadati > Pseudomonadota > Gammaproteobacteria > Vibrionales > Vibrionaceae > Vibrio > Vibrio sp. 1F255. The sequence continues at coordinate 66,252 of NZ_JBGONQ010000028.1, forward strand.
GTTTCCCCGGCAGTGGTTAAAACGCCGATTTACGAATCTTTCATCAAACCTGAAGAAGTGGATCAAGCGCTAGAAGTCTTCAACGCGTTCCATCCTATTGGTCGAGTAGGTTTGCCGAAAGACATCGCTAATAGCATCTCTTTCCTACTGTCAGACAGTGCTGATTGGGTAACGGGTGCAATCTGGGATGTTGATGGCGGAGTGATTGCTGGCCGCAATTAATTAGGATTCTTTTTAGGTGGCTATCGCGCAGGCAAAATAGCAGCGAGATGGCCTCCTTGATCAGTATTCGCGTAGAATAGAAACGAGAAAGACAACAATAATAATTAAAACGATAATAAGAGTAAGGTCGCCATTATGTTCAACATGGACTTTTCAAAGAGATTGGTTATAGAAACCGAGACATTAGATTGGGTCGCAAGCCCTGCTAAAGGGGTTTGGCGTAAGCCACTTGAAAGAGAAGAGAAAGAATCGGGCCACACGACCAGCGTGGTGAAGTACGATCCTGACTCTTCGTTTTCTGAGCACCCACATCCGCAAGGTGAAGAGATCTTCGTATTAGAGGGTGTGTTCTCTGATGAAACCGGAGATTTCCCAGCGGGCACTTATATCCGTAATCCGCCGGGCAGCGCGCATTCCCCATCCAGCAAAAATGGCTGTACGATCTTGGTTAAGCTCAACCAGTTTGACGCGAGAGACTTAACTCAAGTTCGTATTAATACTTTGGAAACAGAATGGCTTCAGGGTGTTGGCGGCTTACAAGTGATGCCACTGCATGAGTTCGAACACGAGCATGTCGCGTTAGTGAAGTGGCCGGTTGGCGAACGTTTTCAGCCGCATCGCCACTTTGGCGGTGAAGAGATATTTGTACTTTCTGGCACCTTTAAAGACGAACATGGTGAGTATCCAAAACACACATGGATGCGCAGCCCACACATGAGTGAGCATTTTCCTTATGTGGAAGAAGAGACGGTTATCCTAGTGAAAACAGGGCATCTGCCATTGGATTAAAGGAATGCTCAGTAAAAGATGAGAAAGCCGCATTGTTTTGAACAAGCGGCTTTTTTTAGTTTTTATATATGAGCTGACTAGTACGCAACACCAATACGTTGGCGTGGGAATTTGCCAGCTTCGAGTTCATCAATCATCGCAATAGCGTAATCGCTAACGGATATTTTGCTGTTGCCATCTTGGTCGGTGAGCAGTTGGTCGCCACCGGTACGGTAGGTTGATAGTTTCTCGCCCGGGAAGATTTCTGCTGCTGGGCTAATGAACGTCCAATTAACTTCGCTGTTCGATTGCTTGAACACTTCAAGCGCTTCGCCCTGTGCTAACGCTTCGTTTTTGTAATCTGCAGGGAAGTCAGGAACGGTCACTAACGGTACATTTGGTGCTACTTCTAATGAGCCTGCACCGCCAACCCAAAGTAGACGTTCGATACCAATGCTTGGTAGTGTATCAAGCAGCTTAGTTGCTGTGCTTTTTACGATGTCGTGATTACCTAGAGCGCGTCCGCCAATCGAAGTAATTACTGCATCAACGCCGGATAGTGCGTTTGCTAGATTTGCGGCTTCGTCTTGTAAATCAAATGAACGAACTTCAATGCCTTGGGTTTCTACGCGGATTGCATCTCTTACAACAGCAACAACTTCATGTCCGCGAGCTTGAGCTTCTTGAGCGATGTGACTACCAATCCAACCTGATGCGCCTAATACTGCAATTTTCATAATGTTTCTCCAATTATCTAATTTATTGAGTCTGTTTCTCGACAGCCATTGCAGTCTAATAGCTCACTAGGTTGCGATAAATATCATAAAATGATGTAGATTGTATCTATGTAGCTAGCTAATAGGTTTTATTCAGTGGATAAGGGAAAGTGTGATGGATAGGTTGACGGCAATGCGTAGCTTTGTTGAAGTTGCGAATTGTGCCAGCTTCACCCAAGCAGCTGAGCATTTGGACATGAGTCGGTTGCAGGTTTCACGTCATGTTCAAGAGATAGAAGGGTGGCTGAAGCAGAGGCTATTACATAGGACGACTCGAAAGGTGAGCTTAACCGCGGCAGGGAAAACGCTCTGCAGCGCTGTGAGAAGATCCTCCATGAGACCGCTGAGCTAGAAGTTACTTCACTCAATCAAACCGATGATCTTTCTGGAACCATTCGAATTGCAGCTCCGATTGGTTTAACTCAGCACATGTTGTTGGATGTGGTCGAACAGTTCACCGAGCGCCACCCTAATATCACGGTCGAACTGTTTGCCTCAGACCGCTTTACTCAGCTGGTGGATGAGAGGATCGATATTGCACTTCGTTATACCGATCAACCTGATGATAGTTTGATTGCACGAAAGCTAATGGTTATTGATTCAGTGGTGTGTGCCTCGCAAGCCTACTTAGACAAACATGGTGAACCTGAAACGGTCGAGGCGCTTCGACAACACAATTGTTTTCGTCACTTGAATGTTTCTAAGTGGGATTTTGTTAAGGACAATCAACACTATTCAGTTGAGGTGTCTGGCACTATCAAGGCTAATGATGTTGGAGTGCTAACTCGCGCCGCACAGCACGGGAAAGGGGTAGTTCGTTTACCTTGTGACTTAGCCAACCCACTGATTGCGAATGGCAAATTGATACGAATATTGGATGAGTTTGTTTCACCGAGTAGTGTGCTGTGGGCGGTGTATTTGTCTCGTAGTTATCAGCTGCCGGTTGTTCGTCAGTTCATTGATTTTGCCGCAGAAGCTTGGTCTAGCGATATCAAATCTGGCGATGTTTGAAACTTCATAGGCAATGATACATAGCGATAGAATTTTAAAAGCTCATAAATACAAAAATCCGATATCAATGGTGATATCGGATTTGAACTCAATAATTCAGAGTTCCAGCACGCTCTCCTCTCACGAAGTCTTTACATGTAATGATGTACGGATAATCGGGTATTTATTACCTTTTCGTTTACGTCTGGTAAAGGCTGATACAAGCTTCTCGTAATGTCGGATAATACTTGGTCGTAAACTTGCGACACGACGCTAGAGATATCACTGGTTAATTCGTACATGCTATCTGCCGGTTGGGTCGCTTCGTTACTTGATGCGATCTCTGAGAGTGCATGCATCGCTCGCGTACAAACCGGTGACCCACTACTAAGAGGGCAGATAATCGATAACTGGTTGAGTTTTCTGTGTGTCTGAGAGGCGTAGAATTTGAATCTCAAATACTCCTCAGGCTTCTCCATATCAGGGATACACATTCGTAATTTGGTCAGGATCTCCATGCAATCTAAGATCTGTTGCCAATTCATGTGGTACTCACGGCTCATGTCTTCACGCTCAGACTGAATTAGCCAGATGATCATTACTTCATCCATCAAGAACATGCTATGGCGAATTGTTTTGCCATGAATCGATTGGTTACGCACCAAGCTACGGTTTTGCCAGTCGCTGTGCATAGCGATGAGCTTGAGGTGATAGATGCGATACATAGGGCGGCTGTCAAACGACACATGGGATTGAAGCAGCTCAGATACCTCAAGTATGTTGTCGTAAATCTCGTTCACTTTACGAATCGAGTCGCTAGACAATTTATACGCCAGAGCGTAATGCGTTGCCGCGCGGTGTTTGCGTGATAACAACAATAACTCTCTAAGCAGAACTAAGGTTTCAAACCTGTGTGATAGCGCTGTTTGTCTCTTCCTTGAGAAATGAAACAGGGCTGCAAGTACTAATAGGGATAAACCCACTGAAATAACTACAAACATATTCAACTCCTAATATTTGTATACCTACTTAGTGGTAGTGCAGACACCATGCCAAAATAAATAAGTGTTATATTTCATTGATTTATGATTTTTCTCAAATTATGGATGATCAATCATGGTGCATGACTTCACCATTCTAGTGAATGTTTCTCATATTTTGCAGGATTTTTTGAGAGGTTACGCTTTTCTAACGATAGGTTGGGGAGGTTTCGGTAAGTAGAGACACTTTGGCGATCCATTTCAGGCTCGTTTCAAGCTACGGAAATTAAAAAGGCCTCACCCTATATGCTTTAACTCTAAAAGCAGTAAGAGTGAGGCCTTTCAATGTTCACTTCGCAGTGTAGTTGACTTAACGACTAAGTGTTTAGCATTGAGGGCTAAACGTTATGCAAGCTTAAGGTCGAACTCAGTGCGGTACATCACCATGTCTTCAATGGTCAGTACTGGCATGTTGTGTAGTTTGCCGAAAGCAACGATCTCTGGCGCTTTTGCCATCGTACCATCCGGATTGGTTACTTCACAAAGTACACCGGCAGATTGAAGACCAGCCATTTGCATAAGATCTACTGTACCTTCTGTGTGGCCGCGACGAGCAAGTACACCACCTTTACGAGCACGCAATGGGAATACGTGGCCAGGGCGAGCAAGGTCAGTAGGCTTAGCTGTTGGATTTGCAGCTGTCTTGATCGTTGTTACACGGTCAGCGGCAGAAACACCTGTTGTTACACCAACTTTCGCTTCGATAGTGACGGTAAACGCAGTTTGGTTTGCGCTGTTGTTATCAACAACCATAGGTGGAAGTTCAAGTTGGTTCGCTTGCTCGTCAGTTAGACACAGACACACAATGCCGCTGCATTCGCGGATCATAAGCGCCATTTGAGCATTCGTCAGGTGTTCTACTGAGTAGATGATGTCGCCTTCGTTCTCACGATCTTCATCGTCAAGTAGAAGTACGCCACGACCTTCGCGTAGAGCTTGCAGTGCATTTTCAACGCGAGTGATTGGTTCGCCAAATTCGGCAAGTAGTGAAGACTGATTCATGGTTAAACTCCTAAAATATCACCAGAATCAGGGCTGTATGAGGGATCTCAACCGAGCACAACAAAGCCTACTCATTACAAGTCAACTTTAGCTCATTATGGTTTTATCCAAAACGAAATGCACCCGCCTAAGTTGGAGGTACGAACCCAACTCACGCGGGTACGCCTTTCCAACTTAAACGAGTGTGTTTTCATTCTCTCTCATCCGGACTATAACCGTCGGCTCTGGCATCTCACCAGATCTGCTGACCTCGACGAATCGAGCGCTCGCGGGCTTATCTTTAGATTTTGCTAAGGACATACCGCCGGTGGGGAATTTCGCCCCGCCCTGAGAATAAAAATTAATAATCTGTTTTGCTTTTGAAAGCAGACCAGATGGTAATCCTTTCAATAGTGGATTTAAAGGACTGACAGCAAAGTTTTTAAGATTCTGGCCTTATAATCCGGTAAGTGTTCACTTTATCAGCAGACCTTAGCGTGTGGTGTATAGCGGTGCGCAGGCTATGTTTAGTGGGTTTTGATGTCTATATGTACACAAGTGGATGGTCTGGATTATTGGTGATGGCGTGACAGTTCATCAGCTCAATACTTAAGAGGCCCTTTAATCGATTATTGTTACACCATGACGGCTGACTGACCGTTTTGACATAAAATTGATATTGGCGATGCTAAGCTGCGATAGCATCCGAGCACTTTATCTCAAAGATCTTAGCCATGACTTCTCTGTTCTCTAACAAATCCAAAGGCTTATTACTGCTCGTTTTAAGCTTGTATTCTCTAGTGCCTTTTTTGATCTTTGGATCTGACTTCGACCTTGGAAGCGCGGTTCTGCCTTTCTACGGTGCTTTTATGACGTTCGTGACTTACTCGGCGGGTAATCAAGGGTTCTTGGTCACGCTCGCTGTTTTGTCTTTAGTCCTGCTCACGATGAAGTTTTCCAAAGCTAAGTTAGTCAGTCTTTGTCTGCAGCTCGGCTTGTTGTTGGTGCTTAGCTTTGCAGCGAAAACCTTCTTAAAGTATTCCACTGAGAGCCCTCGTCCTTATTCTGAGTATTTGGTAACGCAGGAAGTCGTTGATATGCCGGAAGTGTTTTACGAATTACCATTGGTTGAAAAGAATGCTGCGATTGAGTCTGTACAAGATAAGGTGAGCGAGTGGCGAACGCGTCACTGGTTGGGTGAAACTGACTACTCTTTCCCATCTGGACATATGATTTTCGTCGGTGTGTGTTTGGCGTTCTTTGGTGGTCTTCTCCTAGAGGCGAAACGCTTTTATCTAGTCGGCGGTTTACTGGTTTGGGCTGGTGGTGTCGCCTATAGCCGTGTTTGGCTTGGCATGCATCGACCAGAAGACTTAGCCGGATCTATTGCCTTTGCGGGTTTGATCTATTTATTGGTGCCGCTTATCTCAGAGCAAAAAATAGAACGCTATTTACCTGCATTTTTGAAACAGACTTCTTAGGGATCCGTCCTCACTGCAAAAGAAGGGCTCAGATTAGCAGTACGTAATAAACGCTACTGATTGAGCCCTAGCTCTGCTTGCTTCTTTTTGGTTAGACCTAAGGACACAATTCGGTGTGACTCAATGAGATAGTATCTCAGCTCCTCATCCCTTTCTGGCGTGCTTTCAAACAGCTGAATCCATTTCATACCGCGTGAAGCAAAGTAGGGTGCGGGTTTATAGCCCGGCTCTTCTTTGAGAAAGTCGAAATTCTGATCGGACGCCTTGAAGATAAACGCAGGCTCATCTTTCGGTCCCCAACCACCAATCGCAAACACCTTGCCACCTACTTTCCAAACGTGAGAGTTATTCCACTGCATCACATAACTGGTTGCAGGCAGTGACTCGCAGAATGCGTTGAATTCGTCGTAAGTCATAGAGCGTCCTTTTATCTACTGGGTGTTTGTGTTGGTTTTCTAAGATGTCTTTCTTCTTCTTGTCTTTATCGCCAATAACTAGCCAGCTAAACCCTGCCAGATTGCCGTAAAGCCACTGAGAGAACATAGCAGTAATGAACCAATGCGTATCTTCTCTTTAGGGATGCTTTGTGTCGTCATTAACGCCACTTTGTAACCCAACCAAGCAGCAGGCAGCAAAGGTATAGTGATGATCAAGTGGTGTAGCGTGAAGAAGCCAATTGGGATCTGTACAACCAACGAAATGATCGAACTAAACACGAAAAACGCAGAAAGGTTACCACGAAGCTGATTGGCATCTTGGTGTTGGAGTAGCAGTGCCATCGGTGGACCACCAATACCAGAACTGGTGCCAAAGAACCCAGAGAAGAACCCCGCAATACCCATCTTAGTTGGGGTTGGTTCGAGTCTAAAGGGCAGTAGGCTAACAATCACGGCAAATACTACCAATAAGCCCAACCATAGTGATAACACGCTCGTTGAAACCATCACCAACAAAGCACCACCTGCCAGTGACCCAGGAATACGGCCCAGCAATGCGATTTTTAATCCGCCAATAGAGATATTTGCTCTATGTTTAAAAGCGTTGAATAACGAGATAAACAGACCGATCAAACAGATAGGCGCAGGCACATAATCTGGAGAGACCAAAAACAGCAGTGGGGCTGCAACAATGGCCAAACCAAAGCCGATTGCGGTTTGCACAAACGAGCCGACAAAAATGAGTGTCATTGCGATAAGGACAGTCTGATCTATGTATTCCATAAGCCTGCGGATTAGTTTTAAAGGAGCGGGTGGATACTATAAATGAAAACTAAAATAATAGTCTTATTATTCAGTGAGCTTTATGCCAGTTTCGCTAGTTATAATTTCTACTATAACGACCAACAAAAAAGCGAGTGAGTATCTCAGGATGCTTCCTTTCAATACTCACTCGCTTTATTGGAACGACTTGTTTACGCTAGTGGGGGAGTCAGCATAAAACGTTAAGCCATTGCCAATTTCAGTCGCTCAATGGGCTTGTCATTGATTGGTAAATGGATAAGTGCTGCTGCAAATGCCAGCACCACCGTTGACCACCAGATTGGCTCGTAAGAACCGTAGTAATCGTAAATACGACCACCCACCCAAGCGCCTAAGAAGCTACCCACTTGGTGAGTAAAGAATACCAAGCCGTACAACGTTGATAGGTAACGGGCACCGAAGATCTGACGAACTAAGCCAGACGTTAGCGGAACTGTACCCAACCAACAGAATCCAATGGCCGCACCGAAGATAGCCGCGGTTGATTCAGTCACAGGCAGAGTCACAAACGCACCGATAACCACAGTACGCACTAAGTACAGTGCAGACATAACGTGGCGTTTGCTGAACTTGTCGCCCATTACACCCCAGAAGTAAGACCCAAAGATGTTGAAGATGCCAACGTAAGCCAGTGCCATCGCAGCGCTGCTCGCGGGTAGGTCTTTATCTGCTAAATAGCTCGGTAAGTGCGTTGCGATAAACATTACGTGGAAACCGCACACGAAGAAGCCCGCGTGAATCAACCAGTAACCTTTGTGAGCAAACGCTTCAGACAACGCTTCTTTGAGTGTTTGGTTCTCTTCAGCTTGCGCTTGTTTGTTTGAGGCTGCTTTAGGCGCTCGCATGAACAGCGCAAAAGAGATCATCAAACAACACAGTACGCCAAACACTTGCATCGCACTCTGCCAGTCAAATTCATTCAGCATGTATTGTGCGCCCGGAATTACCGCGAACATACCAAATGAACCTGCAGCCGTGGTTAAGCCAAACGCCTTAGCCGCGTGCTCTGCTGGTACAACTTTCGCTACTGCGCCAAGCACGATCACGTAACTTGTCGCACTCAAGCCAAGACCAACCAGTGCGCCTAACGAAACGTAAAGCATGCTCGATTCGGTAGAAATTGAGGTAAGAAGTAAACCCAAACCGTAAGCACATGCGCCAGCAATAATGATGCGTCTTGCTCCCCATTTGTCAGCGGCCATACCAACAAAAGGTTGGAACACACCGAACAATAAGTTTTGTAGAGCAATAGAGAAGCTGAAAAACTCTCGACCCGTGCCGAAATGCTCTGAAATTGGCATCATGAAAATGCCGAATGATTGTCTGATCCCTAGACTGATAATAAGTGTGCCTATCCCTAGCCATACCAGTAAAGGAAAACGGAAAATGCTCATTCTAATACTCTTAAATTAATGGTGGTGATGTGAGTGGTCTTGCGCTGACATGTGTTGGTCAGTCATCTCATGGTGATGTTCGTGCCCAGAATGATCATGCCCTGACTGCTGGTGGCAACCACTGCTTACGGCATGCTGAGCCAAGAGATCAATCAATGGCTGACTGTGATGCACAATAACCAAACTAATGACGAGGAATAACGTCATTCTGGCAAGTTGGGCAAAAAGAGATTGTGAAAACATACGGTGTTGACATGCGCTCAATGTTGTAAGAAGTCGCGCATCATAGTGATGAGTCGGGTATGTATCAAATGACCATTTGTGATGTAGTCTATGCGTTTTATGCATAGATTGTCGCTTGATTGGAATTGGTATAAAATGCGCTCAATAAATAAGAAAACTTGAAGCTCGTTAGTTAATTGAAACAAGTATCTAATTAAGAATGAAAGTCTAAATTAAGGCTTATAACTAGCTGTTTAATTTAAAGTTTCACAAAGCTGTAAAAACTAATATACAAACTAATCACTAAGCAACATTGCTCGTTCACTCGACTTATCTGTCAAACATCGTAAATTTGGGCATAAATCGTTTCAAGACTACTGAAACGCGATGTTAAAAGATTCAGGGAGAGTCATTCACATGGATAAAGATCATAATCTTCGCGAAAATTTACTGGCACTGATCTTAGGTAGCGCATTGGTTTCACTCGGCGTTATCTTTTTCAACCAAGTCGGTTTGCTCACCGGGGGCACGGCTGGTCTAGCGATCTTCATTACCAAAGTAACAGATTTGAGCTTTGGCCAAGTATTCTTCGCACTTAACTTACCTTTCTATATTTTGTCGGTTGCTCGTATGGGCTGGCGCTTCACAATCAATACGTTTATCGCGGTTTCGATTGTTTCGTTCGCCGTGGATCACTTGTATCACGTGATTCAAATTGCCGAAATTCATGCATTGTATGCAGCTTTACTTGGTGGTGGCTTGATTGGTACCGGCATGCTGGTGATTTTCCGTCACAAGATGAGCTTAGGTGGCTTCAACATTCTGGCGTTGTTCTTACAAGAACGTTTTGGAATTCGAGCAGGTAAGGTTCAGATGGCATTAGACTGCACGATTGTTGTGCTTTCTCTGTTCATTGTTGATGTGTCATTGGTTCTTCTGTCTGTGCTTGGTGCGATAGTCACCAACTTGATTCTAGCAATGAATCATAAACCGGGGCGCTATCAACCTGTGGTAAAAGCGGAAGCAGCATAGTTCGGTTCGCTCAAGCTCTAGATTTGCTTAAGTAAAGAGTGATTTGCAGATTATGAAAACAACAAAGCCAGCATTAATTGCTGGCTTTGTTCTATTGAAATAACGGATTCGATGTAACGATTAACACTTGCCGCAGCTGGCGTTCGGCTTAAGCTCGCAATCAATCACATTGCCTTGTTGATCAAGGGACAAGTTACAACACTCTTCAAACAGGTTCTTAAGATCAGCACGGCTTTTTTGCACGCGGGATTTAACCGTTGAATAGCTGACGTTCTGCGCTTCTGCGATCTCTTTTTGGCTTTGGCCTTTGATGTCGACCGCAAGCAGTAGCGATGAACTTTGTTCTGGCAATGCCTGAATAAAAGGTTCAATACACAATGAAAGTTTCTGCTTAAATTCAGAGTCGTGGTCTAAATCGGTAAACCACAGATCTTCAGCATCAATTTGGCTATCACGTTGTTGGCGTGCATGCTTACGGTAGAAGTCGATAATGGTGTTGTTGGCTAACTGGAACAGCCAAGCCTTAACACTGCTAGCATCTTGTACCTTATCTAAGTTCTGATAGGTCTTAATCAAGATATCTTGGAGCAAGTCGTCTACATCCGCAGAGTTGTTGACCTTTGAATGCAGGAATGACTTTAATGCTTGCTGATACTCGGCCCAGACTTGTTCGATCTTCAAAGGTGCATTAGTTGCACTGTTCATTTACGCAACATTCGTCTTGTAAGAAATCAATCACACCTTCTAGGCACTCATACTCCGCCACGCAGAATAGAGTTCTTCCTTCTCGTCTTTGGCTGATTAGGCCCGCAGACGCCAAGCTTGATATGTGGTGAGACAAGGTAGAACCGGGAATGCCTAGCTCTTCTTGTAGGCCGCCAACTGCAATGCCTTGGTAGCCAGCTTTAACGACACTCTTATAAATGGTTAGGCGAATAGGGTGCCCCAACTCTTTAAGTGCTTTCGCAACGACTTCTAAGTTCATATTAACTCCTCAAGATTTAATTTCGATGTTAGTCGAAATGTATGTCGAATTCAAATTTAAAAACGGTGTCTGTGTAAGTTATTGAAAAACTGTGTTTTCGAAAATCATTTCGATTTTTATCGAAATTACTCTTGTTCTGGAGCTGTTTATTTCTATAATTCGAGAATATTCGAAATTAAGGGTTGGTTACTTTTCTCATAGAGCCCGACCTTCAATCCAGTTTGGAGTTAATTATGAGCAATGAAATGTTAACAATGCTGAAAGACGCACTTGATATGTTCGCTTTCTTAGCAGTAGAGCTAATTATCCTTTTCTTAGCGATCAGCTACATTGTTGGGATTCTTCAAGAGTTCCTTACACCAGAAAAGATTCAATCTATCCTGAGCTCACGTAATGGTAAGGGTTATGTAGTAGCAGCACTACTGGGTGCAATTACACCTTTCTGTTCATGTTCGACCATTCCTTTCTTAAAAGGATTGCTGCGTGCAAGAGCGGGTTTCGGTCCAATGACGGTGTCTGTAGTGGCTGGTTACGCACTTGAGAAGCTTGGCTTTGAGCGTTACGTAAAACCTGAAGCGTATGAATCAACAGGTTCAGCTTCAAGCTGTGGCACTAGCTGTGGTGACTCTGCTCCTAAGAAAGCAGCACCGGTTAAAGCAGAATCTTCATGTGGTACAAGTGCATGTGGCGAACCCGCACCCGTAATGGCGAAAGAGAGATCTTGCTGCGATTCTAAAAAAGAAGAGCCACAAGTAACGGTTTCATGCTGTTCAGCGGATGGAAGCGCAACAGCTGAAATCGTAGAGAAGAAAGAACCTAGCCGTTGGATGAGAATTTGGTTCTCAACTTGGAAAGATTTTAAACAAGTTTTCCCTTACCTAATGATGGGTATCGCGATTGGTTCATTCATCTACGGCTTCATTCCTACAGACCTTATAGCACAGTACGCTGGTGAAGGTATGTGGTATGCGATTCCAGTAGCAGCCGTGATTGGTATTCCACTGTATATTCGTGCTGAAGCGGTAATCCCACTAAGTGCAGCTCTAGTACAGAAAGGCATGGCGCTGGGTTCAGTTATGGCATTGATCATTGGTAGTGCAGGTGCAAGTTTGACGGAAGTTATCCTGCTTAAATCAATCTTCAAGAACCAAATGATTGCAGCATTCCTATTCGTTATCCTAAGCATGGCGATGGGTGCAGGCTTCCTATACAGCTTCATCTTTGGTTAATCAGGCTTGATTATGAGATAACACCCTCGATACCAAGAGATATATAATAAAAGAGCTCACTTAGTTGAGCTCTTTTTGCGTTGAGACTATTAGTTCGGAGATTAGAAACCGCGAATATCAAGCTCATTGTTGATCAACACAACACACTGAGAAGCAAACAGCATGTTCGGGCCTAAGCTGATCTTTTCTGTTCCTAAGCGCTTTAAGCTGTTGTAGCTTTTCTTCGGCATTGGGATGTGGTCAGTCAGAAGGAAACATGGGTTTTCCGCAATCTCTGCATCACGGATAAAGTCGCCTTTTTTATCCATCATGTACAGCTGGTGGTCTTCGGCCAGTTCTTTGACCAACTTTTCAAAGCTCATCGTACGAACAGTGATGCCCGGTTCTACCTGACGTGTTTGTTCTTTTGTCATGCCTTGAGAAGCGTCAACCGCTCTTACTACCGCAGATAACAGTGCAGATTCATGAAAGCCGCCAATGTTGGTGATTTCATTTGAATCGAATGTAATGGTACGTGAAAAGTCTTTAGTACTTTCTAGCACAAGATGCACGGTGACATTCTCACGGTGAGATTGAGCAACGAAGATCGTGTTCATCAGAGTATGAGCCAGAATCTCAGTATGAGCGTCTTGCCCAACACCTTCTAAGATAAGTTTGCTCTCTGTAGGGGCTGCGCGAGCGCGTAATACAAATGAACGCATGGAATGTACCTTGTCAGTATGTGATAAAGCGAAACGGACTTTATCAACATGAATTGATGAATAACCAAAATTGTGGCGGTATGTAACTCTTTTCTATTAATGAAGTCAAATGGAGTTGCACTTAGCACCAACCCGCGAACTTTGAGTATTAAATAGAGAATGACCACATTACAAGACGGTAAGGGTTGAAGCGAACCAATGTTTACATAGGTAGTATGCGCAAAATTATAAAGTGACTTACATAAGGAAGCTGTCGGTGAAGTTACAGAAGATTAATAAAGAAGAATATAGAAAGAAGATGAACCTGTTGTTGGTGTCATTAGTTGGGTCACTTGCATTGTTTGCCATTGTATTCGGCACCATTTTGATCGAATTGTTTGGCTCGGCGACTTCAATTACTGGTGAATCGACAGGGAACTTTCATTTGAACGTACTTGGGGTGATCTTATCTGTCGCTTTGAATGCGTTTATCGCAAGCCGAGTGAAAGGGCATGAGTATTTCAAAGAAGCGCTTTATGTTTGGAACCTGAAACAAATCCACAATCAAATCTATCGTAAGCTCAAGCGCATTCAGCCAAAAGCGGAACAAGGCGACCGAGACGCGCTGACTATCCTTTACTTCTATTACACTACGCAAAAACAGGTATACGACCTAGACAATAATACGTTGACGATAAAAACGGTTCAGCAGTCGCTAGATAACATCGTAGAGCTGAGTGATAAATGGAGTATTGAACTAGATATAGAGGTATTTTCGAAAGATTTAGTCGCGAAATTTTAAGTGATATGCCTGTAATTGTATGAGCTTTGACCTGTGAAAGACGCTTTTGACGTAAAAGTAGACACTTAAGCAACTTTTTTGAATTTTTATCAAAAAAGGGGTTGCCATGTTTACGATGATCTCTATAATGCCGCCTCACTGACACGGCAGACGCCACAAGGCTTCAGCGGTAATCAGTAAGACGGAAAGTTCGAAACAAATTAATTTTAAAAAGTGTTTGACACTTAAGATTAAATCGCTAGAATTCACGTCCGCTTTCAAGGGTTTCTTTGTAAAAAGAAAGTTTCGATAAGCAAAGCTCTTTAACAATTTAAACCTATCAATCTGTGTGGGCACTCGTTGATGAATA